>NZ_CEZLMY010000053.1:0-20033 GCF_983033635.1 Psychromonas sp.
GTTAATTGTTTTGTTTGCTCTTCAATGTGCTGTTGCTGCTTTTGCAGTGCTTGTGACAGCGTTAGCATTTCACTTTTGAACTGCTTTTTCAAAATAGCTTTTAGTTGATTCTTTAACTCCGCTAAAAAACTCTCTTTTACTGTCAGCTTTATGCTTTTATGGCCCGTCTCCTGGTTAAGGTCACTGACTTGTAAACGACTAATAAGTTGTTCTAACTGACAGCTGAGCTCTGCTTCAGACAAAAGCGCTTTTTTACCTTGCTCATGTATTTTTTTATTTAAACGGCTGAGTTGATCGTTTAAATCACTACGAATATTATCCCACTGATGACGCTCTATTGAGCCTGATTTTATATCGCTTTCGTTTACTTGTGCTTTGCGTTGTTCGCGTTTTTTACGACCTTGCAACTGACGCAGTTCTTGTTGACTACGCTCGGCTATCGCTTCACTAGCATGAATCACTCTTTGTGCTTGTTGGTGCAGAAAGAGAGCCTGCCGTGCTTGATCATCAATATCTTGTAACATGTTTGGTATATTGGCATCGATATGCGTGGTGAGCAGTTGTGGTTTTAACTGCAGCGTAGGTGCTTTGTGTTTTTGCCACCAACCGATGCTAGGTATTGACGTTTCTTCTGCTAGTTCATCAACCACAAGTAAAGGCCAAAAACCATCCATGTTTTGGCTTATTTCTAAAATCGCCAGCTGATCTTGCTCACTTAATTCGTGATTAAGTGGCGCAGCAACAACCAGTAAGTTAGCTTGGGTTACCACGCGATTTAGCAAACCTGGATTCTTTAACACCATTTCTGGATTTTCGGGTATATAAACTTTTAAGCCCTGCAGACCTTTGGGGCTATTAACACCAAGGTGAACAGGATCTACCCATTGCTTCGCATCACAAGGGCTTAATAGATCAGACTGTTGCAGTGCTTCCATAAAGGGGTTTAGACGGTCGAACTCTTCTCTTTTTCCATCAGCCCGCTCAATTGTGTAACCACGTTCTCTAAGGCTAATTTCAATCAAACCGAGTTGTTTAACAACATTAACGGAGAGTACAGAAAAATCTTTACCATAGAGCCAAGCTAAAACGGCAGTACGGGCGCTGGTTGTTAACCCTAGCAAGACGATGGAAAAAGGTGAACTTTCTATCTCTTTTTCAATTTGTCGAAAATGTTCTGCTAGCGGCGTTTCTGCTTGCCCTCTTTCTAATTGCTCACAAACAGCCTGTCCTTGCTTTGAAACCTGAAAGATTTGTTGCTTGAATTTATTGATCATACAGTTATATAAAGCCAAATAATAAGTTAACGGAGCTACTAAGATCGGCTTTAAACTCCTTTACCTTTATTTTTAGAGGGACAAGTTTTTCAAATGGTGGCAACTATACTGATATTTTTATGTAGCGTAAATAACAGGGGAATTGCAATGTGATCAATTCTAAAGGATTACCCAGAAAGTTAATGGGGTAATATCAACAGATAAACGAATAATGGAGCCGCGTCTTGCCTTTTGCCTCTGACTATAATGGGGCTATAACGCTAAGTCGGGTCACATAGCGACTTTGGTTAAACCGTGACATTACCGAGACAGCTTTTTTTAACAATGATTGATGGGGCCAGTAACCGCAATAGCTACAGCGATTTATGACACCTATCAATAAGGGAAGATGTTTAATGGGAAATTCACTTGAAAATTGGACATCCATCACATTAAATCTATTATTAGATTACCAAGCGAAAATAATTATTCGTCATGTATTTTTTGGCATTTGATAAAATTAAAGATTGTTGATAAATAACAAAAAAGGAAATAACTATGAAAAGTAGCATATTGATATTCATACTTTCTCTGGTCACTTTGCTTAGTGCGTGTAGTGATGGTTCATCATTGAAAACGGGCACATTAAATTTAGCTGTTTCAGATGATCCCGCCGACGCACAAATTGTCAATATAGCCTTCAAACAGGTAGTGCTTAAAGGTAACTCGGGTTCTTATTCTTTTGATGTATCTGATGGTGATAATCCGCTAAAACACATAGATTTAGTTACTTTTCGCGGATTAAAAACAGCAAACTTAGTTAGCCATGAATTAATTACTGTTGGTGAATATCAACTGTGTATTTATATGAAAAATAACGAAGATTCTGGTCAAGATCCTGAGAGCCCAACAAGTTCATTTGTTAAAGACCCAGTTGGTAATGTTGTCGGTCTGACAACACCAAGTGAAGGTGCATGTGGCGGTGGCGTCGGGGCTGATGAAGAAGATACCGGGCGTTTATTTATTAATAAAACATTCACTATATCAGAAGGTGAGAATAGTTATATTGCTGAGTTTGATCTTAATAAAGTATTAATGGAGCCAACCGGACAGGATACATTTTGGACACTTAAACCAACGGGAATCGAACTTTTTGAAGCAGGGGCAATATCAGGAACAATTAGTGAAGCATTAAGCGATGAATGCGGTTCTGACCTTGGCCATGCGGTTTATTTATATCCGGGTACTGTAGCATTAGCAAATATGATCGACCTCAGAGAAGATACGGCTGTAGCCCCTGAGGTTGCACCAATTTATCGAGTTGAAGCAACCTTAGTTAATCCTGAAGATTTAACTCAAGGTTACCAATATGAATTTCCAGCTGTTTATGAAGGCACTTACAGTTTAGGTTACACCTGTATGGCAGTTAGTGACCTTCCTAATGAAACGAATGGTCCCGATGCATTTATAATTTATACTGCTGACCAAGGTGTTGCGGTTTCTATTGGTACAACAACTTCAGTCGATTTTGATGTAGTCGTAGTAGTGCCTTAGAGTTATTATCTCTACTTTGCTTTAGGGGCTGTTGACCTTTCACATTGGCAGCCCTATTAATGAACAAGTTAGTGCCAGCATACTTTCAAAGTTTATTTAAAATTATTATTCTATTCCTTTGTCATAATCCCCAAGACTTAAATTAAAGATACCGAGCGAATTATTACTGCTCAACATACATCTATTATTTGTGTAAAAACCGTGACATTACCGAAACAGTTTTTTTGCCAATGTTTGCTGCGCACAATGGTGGTAAGGGCTAGAGCATTTTTAAATATTTATCATAGGTGAACATATTTAACGGTAAAAATGGATCTTTTGTTCCAAAACGTGTCAAACACTAGGCAAAGGAATATATAACTAATCATCTTTTCTGAAATTATTTAACATAAAAGGTGGAGCGTACTATGCTCGCTTATTCCCGACTCCGAGCGTTGCGTAAGAATTAGTGGGAATGTCATGCTTCCACTTGCTAAGCCGATTTACTTGATGTGTAAGCTTTCGCTTGTAACACATAGTTTAACTTTTTTCGTTAGCGTTTCGCCCTGTCGGCGATTTCACTTTTCTTTCAACAGCAAGATAAAAGTAAACGGAAAGTAAGACGCTAGCCGCAAGAGTTGGATTATATAGGCACGTGATCTCATAGTTTCTCTCTAAGCAGTTGAAAATATTAGAAAAGAGAAATGGGTGTCCAGCCTTTTTTGAAAAGAAAAACAAGCGGATTAGTTTTTTTGAACTGTAGCAGCGCGCATACGCGCTGCTTATTCCCGTTAACAAATATTAACGGGCGATGGGACTCATTTGTGGTTGTCGATTAACCACGCCTGCACATCATCATAAGCACCACGAAAAACAATACGATCGGCTTTCTTACCGAGTTGATAATGATACATAGGATCATAATATTGTTCGAGTATCAGTGCTAACCAGTCAAGGTGATCATCCACTCTCCCCGTCTGCCGCTGCACGTTCACAGCGCGTTGCTGAAGGGTTAAAATATTTGCATGGCGCTCATGACCAAGGCGTTTTCGGATACTGAGCAGCCCCTTCTCAAGGTAAGCAGAAAACTTCATCCAGCCCAGAACTTCACCATAAGCGGCAACAAAATCACCTTGCATTCGACTGATATATTCATCAAGTAATCGCCCCAGCCGAACATCAATAGGATCTTCAACGACTGCAATCGGTGCTACTTGCATCGCCTTATGCAGCAGTAATGGTACATTCACCGAGCCAACATTACGCCCTTCATCTTCGAGAATAAATGACTGACAACCCTGCGCCTGTTTTTTAAGAATATCAACCGCCAGCGTATTATCAAAGCTAATTTGGCTACGCTGCGCCGACACATAACTACCAAACGAAGAACCGCGATGATTTGCAGCCCCCTCCAGATCCAGACCATTTTTTAATGTGTTAATTAGCAGTGTTTTACCACTGCCGGTACAACCGGCAACAATAGTTAGCGGAAGATGGTTGATGCTATCGATTGTCTCTAACAAGAAACTCCGCAGCGCTTTATAACCCCCTTCAATAAAGGGGTAATCGATGCCAGCCTCTTTCAGCCATTGCTGCGTTATCCGCGAACGTAACCCTCCGCGAAAACAGTACAGATAGCCCTGTGGGTTGGCCTCACAAAAAGCTTTCCATTGTGCCACACGTGCGCTTTTTTGATCGCCACAAACCAGACGATGACCCAATTCGATAGCCGCATCCTGCCCATGCTCCTTGTAACAAGTGCCAACGGCTGCTCTTTCATCATCAAGCATAAGCGGATGACTGCACGATGTTGGAAACGCACCCTGAGTAAATTCAACGGGCGCACGCATATCCATCATTGGCGTATCGTTTAAAAAGATGTCACGATAATTACTGCTATTTTTTCGCGACATCAGCAGATCTCGATCAAAACGGGGCCATCTTGTGACTTTAATTCGCCAATAGCCTGTAATTCGATATTGTGCTGCTGGGCGATAGCATGAACTTCAGCCACGGCATCGGCATTGACCGCCAGTAGTAATCCCCCCGAGGTTTGCGGATCGCAGAGTAACGATTTCTGCTGCTCAGTGATGGGGCCAATTTTATGGGCGTAACTGGCATAGTTACGCTCAGTCCCGCCAGGCACACACCCCTGCTCAATATAATCAAAGACCGCAGGGAGATATGGAACTTTATCAAACCAGACGTGCGCTTTTAACTGACTGCCTTCGCAGATCTCGCTTAAATGGCCCAGCAAACCAAATCCGGTCACATCGGTCATCGCTTTTACCCCGGGAAGGTTGGCAAACGATTCACCGGATTTGTTTAACTGACACATCCAGTCACAGGCTATACCTTGATGCTCCTCGCGTAATTTAGACTGCTTTTCGGCGGTCGTTAATACCCCGATGCCCAACGGTTTAGTCAGAAATATCTGACAACCACTTTCAGCTTGATTATTGCGTTTTACCCGCTCGGTTGGCACGATACCCGTTACAGCCAGTCCGAAAATAGGCTCAGGTGTATCAATAGAGTGACCACCCGCTAACGAAATCCCGGCATCACGACATACCGCCCGACCACCTTCGATCACCTTTTGCGCAATTTCCGGCGCTAACAGATTGACAGGCCAGCCAAGAATAGCAATCGCCATAATGGGTTTGCCGCCCATCGCATAGATATCACTGATCGCATTAGTTGCAGCAATCCGACCAAAATCATAAGGGTCATCGACTATGGGCATGAAAAAATCCGTGGTACTGACGACTGCGCTGCCATTTTGCAGATCAAATACGGCAGCATCGTCTTTACTTTCATTACCAACCAGCAGATTGGGATCATGGAAAGGCGCAATCTGCGAATGTAAGATCTTGTCTAAAACTTGCGGGGATATTTTACAGCCACAACCAGCTCCGTGACTATATTGTGTAAGACGTACATCTTCCATGCCACTCTCCAAAAAAAATATAATTAACTAAACAGTTGATTGTACGCTCGCATTTAAAGAGTGTCATTAGCTTAACCAGGCTAATTCAATGAAGAATAAGATAAAGGGTGAAGGTAAAGTGAAAAATAGAAGAGTAGGAATTTATTCGATTTTATTTGACACTCATAGCTTCTATTCTATGGGTCTTTGGTTTTCCATATCAACTACACATCCCCTGTTCGCCAACTATCCCGAACACATGGGCAAGGTGCTAGGTATTGTCTGTCATACGCTCTCGGCGCACCTGATAAAATCGGACCGCATTGCGTCCCCCCTCCTTGACCTTATACATGGCGGCATCAGCCAGCTTGATGAGCTGCTTATCATTGGTGCCATGGTCCGGGTAGATGGCAACGCCAATACTTGAAGAAATTTTCAAGCCTGCATAGCCGGGGATATCAAACGGTTGATCAACTACAGAGCAAATCTTTTCAGCTATATTCATGGCATTGTCAACGTGCTCAATATTGGAAAGCAAAACCAGGAATTCATCGCCACCGATTCGGCCAATACTATCGGACTCACGTATCTGTTGCTGTATTCTTGTAGCAACAGCCTTTAACAGCAGGTCTCCGGTGTTGTGACCGTAGTTATCGTTGATTTGTTTGAATTCATCCAAATCGATAAACAGCAATGCAAGGCGATTGTTGTGCCGTTTTGCCTGTGCAATTGCATACTTTAAATTTTCACTGAACAGTTGCCGATTGGGGATCTGGGTTAAATTGTCGAATTCGGCCAAATGCTTTAACTTGCCCTCCATCTTCTTGCGTTCGGTGATATCCCTTGTATGGATGATAGCACCACTAAAATCCCCCCTATTATCGTAAATTGCAGTCGCTTTCCGCCAAACAGGAATAATATCCCCATGTTTATTGATTATTGTAGATTCAAGCTCGATCATGCCTGTTTCCCCGATAGAACGAAAACGCTTTGAAAACAGCAACTTGCTTTCATCTGATAAATAGGTGGTTATATGGTTTCCAATCATTTCTTGTTTATTTAGACCAATAAGTGTTTGGTCTATCGTATTACAATCAACAATATACCCCTTAGAATCAATGGCTGTAACGCCGTCGGGAGCATTTTCAAATAAACTCCTGTATTTTTCTTCGTTCTCCTTCAATCTCTCCTCGGCTCGGAGTCGGACGGTAATATCGTGAACGATGGAGAACGAGTAGTCTTTGCCCCGGATGGTGATAGGGTTGGCGTAAATCTCAACATCCCGCAACTCACCATTGGATAGCCGGTGCTTGAATATGTAATAGGATCTCTCCTCAGCGAGCGCCTTCTTTATTTCGGAACGGATCTCCAGCTCCGGAGTCATGTTAAGATCGGGAATTCTCTTGCTGAGCATCGTTGCGCGGTCGTAGCCGTAGAACTTTAATGCCGCTTCGTTCGCATCGACAATGGAGAAGGAGGCCAAATCCACGACATACATCACGGCTCCGTGATCTTTAAAAGCTTTCAGGAACGCTTCTGCGCCGACTAACCGTTGCTCCCCATCTGCCGCCGACTTATCAATAAGTCGATCTTTGTGTTGGGTCCGGTCGCTTATTGCGAACATTCTTGTGATGATCTGTTTAAGTCTAAATAACAAGTGTATACACCTCGTTAATAAGCCAGTAGAACGCTATAACACTGCAAAAACGTCGACAAGCTGTATGCGTCCGATTGATTTGCTTTATAGTTTGACCATTCCACTTATTTAATAGAATTACTTTTCTAATATATAAGTGTAGCAGGCTTGATTTTAACCTACACGCCACGCTGGTTTATATTGGTATTAACTTTAAACGATAAACCAATTATTTTAAAACAACAAGTTAACAATCTATTACCCAATTGAAAATTGAAACAGTTCAATTCTTCAACACGGCTCTCAAGGTAAATTAATCTAACCCGTTTGCCACTAATAGAAATGCTGTAATTGATCCTTTTCAAATATCGATTTCACTTTGCTGATTACAACCATCAATGCAATCTGCGATCAGATAGCAATCAAACGAGGCCGAAATCCCCCCAAATTTTCAACAAGCAAAATATTTGAGGTGTTTACGCCCCGACTTACAAAACTACAAATTTGTGGCTAAATATACTTGCCCTCTTCACAGCCAGTGAAATCAAATGGTAATGTGGCTCTGTAAATTCTTTTTAGAGGCGATTGCTATGCTGAAATATCTGATTCAAGTGTTGAAGGGTCTAACCAAAGTAAACGAAAACTTAGCAAAAGAGGTTGATGATATTCTCTTTGCTATAGGTGGGTTAGAAAATATCAGTCACGCTGGTGCTTGTGCAACAAGACTAAGATTAACTTTGCTTAACAACGAGTTAGTTGACAAGACAGCGTTAAAAAAAATGGGTGCCATTGAGGTAGTATTTGTGGATAAGAATAACATTCAGATTATCTATGGACTTAAAGCCAACAGCTATTTTCAGCTAATCGATCAACGCTTGAACTAGTATCAGTTCGAGCGGATTTCCCCTCTTCCCCAAAGCGGCCCACCCAGTGAATATTTAAGCGGCCTTGATGCTCGCTTCACGGTAAAAGCATTCATCATTTCTGAGGTAATTTACAACAGTCGGAAAAATGCATGATCGCTAAGTCGCTTTCACCTATTCTGAACCTTTGCTCTACAGTATTCGGATCGCTGGATGGTGTTTGCAGTCAGGGGTTTGATGAGTATAATCCACCCTAATTTTTACATTTCCATCAGCAACGATTCCCTTTAGCAATCGGCAATGCTCGACCTTCCCCGGAGAGCCGGCCGAATATTCTCTGTTGCCAACGGATATAGCGTCAGTTTCCGTGTATAAGCCGGGATCTAATGGAGAATAGGAGATATTTTTTAAATGAATAAGTCACTTTTGCTGACAGCCTTCAAGACGACCGTCCCCGTCCTGTTCGGTTACATCCCGATGGGGATGGCGTTTGGGATTCTGTTCAACGAACTTGGGTTTCATTGGAGCTACGCCACGCTGATGGCGACGGTTATCTACGCGGGCGCCGGGCAGTTTATGGCAGTTGGGCTGCTGGCCAATCACGCCGGTTTTATGGAAGTGGCGATCACCACCTTGCTGTTGAATTCCCGGCATCTGTTTTACGGGATCTCCCTGATCAACAAGTTTAAGACCCGCTGGTGGCGCAAGTTTTACCTGATCTTCGGGTTGACCGACGAGACTTATTCGTTGCTGACCGGCACTCAGCCGCCCGAAAATAAAGAGGAGACCGACTTCTATCTGTTGATCACCGCATTGGATCATAGCTATTGGGTGCTCGGCTCTACCCTCGGCGCCATTCTGGGGGCCAATATGAGCGTTGATACCACAGGGCTCGATTTTACCCTTCCGGCGCTGTTTATGGTGCTGGCGATCGAGCAGTACAAGACGGTTCGCGAGTCCCGGCCCTTTGTGATGGCTGGAGCCGTGGCTTTCCTGTCAATATGGCTGTTCAGTAGGGACAATATGCTGCTGATGTCTATCCTGTTATCCATTATCGTCCTGCTGGTGTTTCGCCGAAGACAAAAGCCGCCCGAGGCGATCACACAGGGATCTGTATAGATGCAAGATATCCACTACTTGTTGCTGTTTATCGCAGTGATGGCGGTTGCGACCTTTATGACCCGGGCTCTGTCGTTTATTCTACTGTACAAAATCAGCGACCATCCGATGTTGCTCTACCTGGGGCGTTACCTGCCGCCGGTGATGATGGTACTGTTGCTGATCTACTGTTTTCGCGATCTGCGCTTTACCGCGTTCACCGATGGTCCGGCAGAACTGCTGGCGCTTGCCCTGGTGGTGGCTCTGCACCTCTGGCGCGGCAATGCCCTGCTGAGCATCATGGCGGGTACCGGACTCTATATGTTCCTGTGCCAGTCATCCCTGTCGTTGGCAGGGGCATAGCTAGGGAGGCTTTGCCGATGCCTGCTGTACTGATTGCCCACATCTTGACTTATGACCTTGTATTAATTAACGAAAAACGGGCGAAAAGTGGGCATTGAAAAGTAGGGACACCCAATAGTTTTAAAATCATAACGGAATGATTTTAAATAACTCAACGTGTGGATGTCCTGCCTTTAACCTTTACGACTCCAGCTATAAGCTCTAAAAGTCTACAACAGGTGTTTGTTGAACTTGTGAATTAGGCTCGGCTCTATTCAGTCGCTCACTGGACGAGACGGGCAATATTTTGTTGTCATCTCTTATCTGGAAATATTCCATCAACTGCTGCAACTGAACAGCCTCACAGCTCATATCTTCCGCCGTGGCAGCCAGCTCTTCTGAGGCAGAAGCGTTCTGCTGGGTTGACTTGTCCATCTGGCTGATTGCAGAGTTAATCTGCGATACACCGCTGGCTTGTTCGTTGGAGCTAGCAGCGATCTCCTGTACGAGGTCAGCTGTACGTGCAATGCTGGGGACGATCTCGTCGAGAAGGCCGCCCGCGCTTTCAGCAACGGCGACGCTCTTGGAGGCCTGTTCGCCAATCTCCAGGGATGCCTGCTGACTCCTCTCGGCCAATTTCCTTACCTCTGTGGCAACTACAGCAAACCCTTTGCCAAGCTCACCGACCCGCGCCGCTTCGATAGCCGCGTTCAACGCCAGCAGGTTGGTCTGGTAAGCGATATCTTCGATGATGACTATCTTATCTGCGATATTGCGCATCGCCGTTACTGTATTGGCCACGGCTTCTCCGCCAAGTTGCCCCTGTTGGGCAGCCTTAGAGGCTATACTATCAGTAACCTTTGCGTTCTCCGCATTCTGATTAATCGACGAAGATATCTGCTCAATTGTAGAGCTGGTTTCTTCGACACTGGAGGCCTGCTCACAGGAAGATTCGCTCAGACTCTGGGAGGTGGCGCTTATCTCTACGGAGGCGCTGGCCAATGCAGAAGCGCCGGAGCGAACCTGAGTCACTATCTCGGACAACTTTCGGCTCATATTTGACATGGCCCCCAGTAGTTCGCCCACTTCGTCCTTCTGGTTGCTCTCTATAATAGCAGTGAGATCACCATCCCCGAGCTTATTGAGGTGGCTAATAGCTGTACGTATGGCAGAAACTATCTGCCGTGCGGTAGTAAAAGCGAAAAACAGAATCAGCACCAATACGGCGGCCATGGCCAGCAGTACCTTGGTGATCACCTCAGCTAAGTTCATCTCTGCTTCAACGTCGGCTAAGTAGACTCCGCTGCCGATCATCCAGCCCCAGGGCTGATAGTACTTGATATAAGACATCTTGGGTTCGTTGATGCCGTTTCGCTCCCAGACATAATCAACAAATCCCTCACCGTTCGACTTAGCGAGGCTGACCATCTCAACGAAAAAGGCTTTGCCGTTGGGATCCTTAAGCTGGGAAAGATCTTTTCCGTTCAAGGCAGGCTTTAACGGATGAGTGATCATGATGTGCTGGTCATCATTGATCCAAAAGTATTAACCTTATCGATCACCGCCTGCTGTGCCACTTTCTTGGAGACACTACCGGAGGCGACAAGACTTGCCTGGTACTCAATTTCCTGCTGAACGGTACTCACCAGGGTGGTCAGCTCAATACGTTTCTGCTCCCAGAGCTTGGCTTCGAAAAGGGGGACAAGATAGAAGAATATGCCCACACCTATCAGGGTGATAGTCGCGAGAGAGATACTCATGATCTTGTTAAATATTTTCCAATCTTTGAACTTCTTAAACATCATATCCACAATTCCTTGTATTGGTTAGAGGTAGAGGCTTTTGTCGAAAAACTAATGATCGTTATCTGTTGTTATCATGGCATTATTTTTATCGTCTCTTTTTACGCTCAGTATTGATACATTACAGAGCTTTATTAGATCGCCATCCAATAATTTCAGACGAGGAATTATCTTATTAATTTCTGAATAAGAATTAATCCAATTTACTGTTTAATTATGTAGCAAGCGCAGACACTACAAAAAAGAGCAGCTGTTTATAAAAACTATTCAAGAAATGATGACAAATCAAATACAGTCGAAGAAATAAATAAATAATGTGACACAAAAGTAGTTTTAAAGTCATAACGAAAATGATTTTATATAACTCAACGTGTGGATGCTTGAGATAATCGCTCCTAACAGGTATCACTTTGTGCCATGATTGAAAAAGTTATCAAGCAAAATCAATACAATTAATCTGTTAGCAGAGCAGGTATAGTAACGCTAGTTTCTTCCCGAAAGCGAGTAACCCTATAAACTAGTGGAGATGTCAGCTCTTATATAATCCTGACTTTAAAACGGATATCTGATTTCCTTGTAGAGCTCCGAGATAAACTATCTCCCTATGTTATCGAGAGGGAGATAGTTTTTCAGAGCAGTTAAAGCTTAAATTGTTCAACCAAACTTTTTAACTTAACGCCTGCACTGGAAAGTTCATCTGAGATAGTTGAAGACTCATGGCTTGAGTCGAGCAGCTCAGAAACAATTACACGGATTGCCACCATATTTCGGTTAATCTCTTCTGTGACCGAGCTTTGCTCTGTCGCGGCGGTGGCAATGTGACTGCTCATATCATTGATAGCTTGTATTGCATTGGTTACTGAGGAGAGGCTCTCACTGATTTTACTTGATGAAGAAACAGCCTCACTACTGGTATCTTGACTGGATTTCATTGAAGCAACTGCTTGCGAAACCAGATGGTGAAGTTTATCTAACATCTCTTTGATCTCTAACGTACTGTCTTGTGTTCTGCTGGCTAGACTTCTAACCTCATCAGCAACCACAGCAAATCCACGACCTTGTTCACCAGCACGAGCCGCTTCTATTGCCGCATTTAATGCAAGTAAGTTTGTTTGCTCAGCAATAGCCCCTATCACCTGCAATACACCATCAATTTTCTGCGATTGTTCATGCAGTGAACTCATATGGTTGCCCGCTTGTTCAACTTCTCTGACCAGGGCGTTAATAGATTGGCTTGAGGCGGTTACAATTTCCTGGGCTTTCTGAGAATCGTTCGCGGCAGCTTGTGTTGCATCTGCCACACTATTGGCGTTCTGTGCCACTTCATGTGCTGTTGAGCTCATTTCTGTTGCGGCTGTTACAACCTGCTCTGTTTCATTATTATGCGTTTCTAACTGCTGCTCCACATGCAGGGTCTGGCGGTTAATGCTTTGTGCTGCGTTTGATACTTGTTCAGTTACATCCGAAACTTCATTAATAATGGCGTGTAGTTTTGTTGAAAATCGATTAAATGCCAGACCTAATTGAGCAATTTCATCTTTACCGTCTATCGTTAAGCGTCTTGTTAAATCGCCTTCACCATCAGCAATATCGTTAAGTGTTTCTACCATAGCATTAATGGGTTGCGACAATTTTTGGGCAACAAAAATCATAATAGTAATAGTTATAAGCGCAAGTAAAATTGCGCTTAATGCAGCTGTGCGAAACTGAGAATTCATCTGTTCCCATACTTTTTCACTATACTGTTGCGTTGAATTTTCGATATCATCAATATAAACCCCTGTACCTATATACCAATCAACGCCTTTAATTGGCGCTGCATAACTTAATTTAGGTTGAGGACTTGCTGAACCAGGTTTTGCATAGACATATGCAAAGAAATCCCCACCGGACTGTCCCGCTTTAATGAGCTCTTGAATAATCATCACACCATTAGGATCTCTTAATGACAACAGATTTTTACCATGGTTTTTTGGTGAACTTGCGTGTACAACAGCAACACCTTGCTTGTCATAGATAAAAAAGTATCCTGAATCATTCTCTGCAAAACGGATAGGACTTAACATTTTCCTGACATTTTCTAATGCCAGCTCCTTATCACTATGTGTTGCAAGCGCATGCTCTACGGTCCCTTTGGCAATTATAATCGCATCTTTTAATTGCTTTTTTCGCTCACTAGTAAGAAGTTCTCGGTAATCTGAAATTTCATGCTCAACAGTCTCTGTCTGCTGGATATAAATAATTGCCATTGCCACACTTAATACGATCACCATAGGTAAAATAGCAATTAATAAAAGTTTATTTCTCATTCTTAAATTATTCATAATGTTCTTACCTTTCACTCGATATAAATGGTTACAAAAGAGTATAGGAGCAATAAATGATGTTTTCGAGCAGGGGAAAAATAAACACGCGTTTAATTTAAACAACTTAAGCAGCTACACAGGAAGGCTTCGGATCAAAATATTAGGGAATCTTTAACTGTTAGTAATTATTTTCAACTTTACCTGTCATTGGTACAAAGATTACGTGAGATAAAATTTGTTGTTCGATTTTGTTTTCGCTCTTGCGGACAATGCGGTATAGGATCTGCGGATATGAGCCAACAGGAATAATCATACTGCCGCCAACCTTTAGCTGCTCGATCAGCGCTTGTGGAAGCATATAGGGAGCCGCTGTGACGATAATTCGATCAAAAGGCGCTTGATCCTGCCAGTCAGTTAAACCATCCCCCTGCTTGCAGTGTATATTATGGTAGTTTAATTTCTGTAAATTTTTTTTTGCAAGCACGGCCAATTCCGGGACTATCTCTATGGTGTAGATTTCATCGACTATTTCAGCCAGTACAGCGGTCTGATAGCCGCACCCCGTACCGATTTCCAGTACTTTATGATGGGGCTTTAACTGAAGATATTCCGTCATTAAAGCGACAATATACGGCTGGGAGATAGTTTGTCTTAAGCCAATCGGGAGAGGGAAGTCGCAATACGCTTCACTTAATAATTCATCTGCAACAAACAGATGCCTAGGCACAGTTCTCATCGCTTGCAGAACATCTCTGTCTTTAATACCACGCCTTTCAATTTGCTGGCTTACCATTTGTTCTCGGAGTTTTGAATATTCCATTTTCTCTCGCTTGCAAAGCATTAGCTGGTCACTTTACATTTGACGGTAACAACTTGTCCTATGATTATAGGTCTTATTTTTTGCTTAGATACAAAAGAGAAGATTAGATCCTTGGCCATGCCTGCAGAGTGGGCTAAACAAACGAGCAAGCAGCTGTACAAGTACCAATTTTTAATCCGACAATTCACTGATATTATTTACTTATTTTGCAGCCCGGGCATCATAAAGGCAAACACCTTTTGCTAAGAATTTGCTTAAATAAAATAAGAAGCAACAAATGGAGTAAGACTTTCACTAAAAGCTTAGTTGAGCATTGTTGTGATTATGTTTATAAGTGTCCCTTATGGAGTTGCTAAAAATTATTTATGTGCTTACTTATTTTCTTTTTCTCAAAAAATGTTTATGGGTTTCTTCAACAAATAATAACGTAGTCGCAACAAGTAATAATCCCATCCATTGTTGATATGTAATGGGGTTAATTTGTAAAACATCAGCAAGCCCTGGTGTATACATTGAGCCGATATGAATAAGTTGAGCAATGGGAACGGCTAAGATCAAAAACGGATTGGCAAAAAACGGCATAGTGAAAAGTGATATTTTTTCTGATCTGCTTGAAAGAACATGAATATTTCCAAATAAAACCATTAACATTAATGTCAGGTTTCGTGCGTTTTGCAGTTCTGTTTGCTGTTCGATTAAATAGAAAAAAGTAGCAAAGGCTAGTAGTCCCATAACTGTTCCATTGACTAATACGTGCTCAATAATTCTACGTTCAAATATTGGTTCGCTGGGTTTTCTTGGAGATTTAGTTAACTCGTTTCCTTCTTTGGGTTCAAAGGCTAGCGCAACATCCTGTACCCCATTTGCTATTAAATTAAGCCACAGTAACTGAATGGCGGTTAATGGCATAGGTAAACCGGCTAACACAGTAAGAAAGAATAACAATAAAGCTGAAAACCCGGTGGCAATTAATAACGCAATTACTTTGCGAATATTGTTATAAACGATTCTGCCTTGTTCAATACCGTCTACTATTGAAGCAAAATTATCATCGGTGATAATTAAATCTGCGATTTCTTTGGCTACATCGGTACCTTTTTTCCCCATTGCAATACCAGCATTGGCTCGTCGCATTGCGGGGGCATCGTTAACACCATCTCCTGTAACGGCAACAAAATGGCCATCCTGCATAAAGCTATCAACAATCATCTCTTTTTGAGTAGGTTCTATGCGGGCAAATACTCTAGCGGGACGAATAAGATCATGGAATGACTGCGCACTTTTCTTTTGCGCTGCTATTATCATTGGCCCGGTAACAACGGTACTTTCCTGATCTGCTAGCCCTAACTCTATCGCAATAGCCAATGCTGTAGATGGATGGTCTCCAGTTACCATAGCTACTTCTATACCGCCGGTATGACATTTTTTTATTGCATCTTTAGCTTCGCTTCGAACAGGGTCAATCATTGCAACCATGCCTAAATAAGTCATTCCTTCCAAGTGTTCTATCGCATTTGTAACAGTTGCAACAGGACGTCTTGCAAGCGCAATGATTCGGAAGCCTTGTTTAGCTAATTGTTCAAACTGTTCCTGAATTTTCTTGTGATCTATCGGTACCGGTCCAGAGGGAGAATGCATATACGTTGATAATTCCAGCATTTTTTCAGGACTGCCTTTTACATAAAGACATGGTTGTTCCTGATCTAGATTTAAACTGCCGCTAAATGCTTTTTCAGACTCATATGGGATAATTTCAAGCTGTTTTTGTTGTTTTCTAATATCGGATACTGACAGTCCTAATTTTTTTGCCAGTACTAAAAACGAAATATCAACTATATCCCCATCTGATACCCATTCACCTCCTGAATAATCTAAATGACTTTCATTGGCCAATACTCCAGTAATACAAAGTTCCCTAAGCTGTGTGATATTCTCACCTTCAATTTTGCCACCAGAAACACCTTCGCCCGTGACCTTATATATATCACCTTCTGGTAAAACGACTCGCTGAATAGTTAACTCGTTAACCGTTAATGTACCTGTTTTATCTGAACAGATAAAAGTACAAGAGCCTAAAGCTTCAACCGCAACCAATTTTCGAATAATCACATTATGCTTAACCATTCGCCTCATACCTATAGCCAAAGCTACGGTTAGCGCTGCCGGTAAACCTTCCGGGATGGTTGATACGGCCAGGCCAATGCCCATCATCACCATTTTCTCTGTTTGGTAACCGCCCATAAAGAGCATTAATGCAACCAGCAATAGTATAGAAATAGTAATAGCAAAAGCTATTTTATAGGTAAAATGCCGCATTCGGATTAAAAGTGGAGGTTCTGAAATCCTTTCGGCAGAGACATGAGTGGCAATATTGCCTATCTCTGTATTAATACCCGTATTTATTACCAGCCCTTGTGCCCGACCATGGGTAACGATACTGCCAGCAAAACATCGGTTAAATTGATCACTGATGGGAGCATCCTGGTTTACTTGGCTATGGGTATTTTTTGCTACCGCTGAAGATTCACCAGTTAGCATAGATTCATCAACAGCAAGGTTTTGTGCCGTTAAAAGTTCAATATCAGCTGCTACTTTGTCACCTGAAAACAGCAGCAGCAAATCACCAGGGACGACATATTCAGAGTCAATTGTTTGTGCAGTGCCATCGCGAATAACATGAGCAGTTCCTTTTACCATCTGTTTTAATGCAGAGGCTGATTTTTGCGCTGAATACTCTTGAATAGTCCCGATAATGGCGTTGATAAATAACACTGCAATAATAAAAATAGCACTTGGTATCTGTTTAACTGCAAAAGAAACAATTGCGGCTACTAATAATATGTAAATAAACGGGCTGAGGAACTGCTTAATAAAAATCAGGGCGAGACTTGTTGGCGGAGCTGAAGGAATGCGGTTTTCACCATATTCCAGCAAACGTTTTTTTGCTTCTGATGAGGTAAGGCCCTGCTCTTTATTATGTGTATACATATTAATTCATCTAGGCTATGACAAGGCTGAGTATAGGAACGATAAATGTTCTGGTCAAATAAAGTTGGCCACAGATTGGTAGTCATTTCAGTAGGTTTGCTCCATTCTCACTAATCTCAACTTTATGTCGATAAGCTCTGCTTTGACGGTAATAAGCACGATATAATCGCTTATTGAATTATTCGCTGCGATCAAATTAGAGAAAGGGATCTAGATTCTTTTCTTTTGCTATCAATGGCAAGAAAATCGAGCGGATCCCTTCGTTTTTTGCACTTAACTTGTTTGTTAAAAAAATAAGATACAACCGTCAAAAAGCCCCTGAAAATCCCATTCCAATATCGCCAAGTATGGTCTCCAGGCGCAGTCTTATAAGTGAAATTGATCCCGCCATTCTTTAGTAATTTAACAAGGCCTTCATTGCTGACAAAACTAATGCTTTATCTATAGCGCAATAGATAAAGATCAGGTTTCATAGTAAATTTGTCCGGATTGAATTCTGGATAATTGCTCATATCAAAATAACCACTAAGCGGGACAGATAGACCAAAAACATCCTGATGACGATGTGCTAAATAGAGAGCAGCAAATCCCCCCATGGACATTCCTGAAATGGCGAAATTACTCCGCTGTGAAGAAGGTTATCCAAAATTTTTTAATTATATACCAAGCAATTCACCTACAAATCTTGCAGATACATATATATAACCAAGCTCTTCATATGCCATATTTTCAGATTCATGCAAAACTAAAACTTCTTTCTTTCGATCAAATTGAGATGCTGTAGCATCGTAAATTTCTTTATTAAACCTGATCCAGTAATGCTCATCGCCTGAAGGTTTATATACGCCAAAACAGATATATGTATCTATCCCCTCTTTTACCGATTCAAACGCAATGGCTAGCGTAACCTCTTTGCATGCGTCTTTAATCGTCCCGCTGCTAGCTATTTTGCGCTTTCGTATATCAAGGCATATATCCATTAATTCTTTTTTCAACATATTCCCTTATAATTGCTTTCTAATAATTACATTGACCTAAAAAAGCATAGAACATTTACAACAGAGAATTTTATTCTCTTCTTCTGCGAATCACCTTGCGAATAAAATTCCAATAGTTTGCAGCTGTTACATTCCTGCTTGCTTAATAAGTTTGTTTTTCTCTCTAGATAACTTTAATATTTTGTAGCCACAGCAACACATTATCACAGCACCTGCTGCAATCATTGTATCTACAATAAGCTGATTATTAAGTAATGGGTGGAATGCATTTTCGTTTTCAGCAAATTTTCCGTATAACCCTAAACCAATTAGAAGAGTTCCCGGCATATCAATTACCCCCATAAGAATGATTTTTTTATCCAGCGCTTTAATTTTATTTGTAATATCTGAATCCATTTATTTATAACTCCATAATTCAGGCTTTCGATGGTGATGAGCAAAATATTAAAACTGCAAATTTCATAATATTGTAAATCAAATAAACTAATCACCACAACATCTAAAGATCATCATCAAATCGACATCTTCCATAACAAAGAAGCCAAAGCGTGATTGATCTAAGATTGTACTAGCTGTTCTCTTGTCGAGTTACCCAAAAACAAAAATTCCTTCTAAATTAAAGATCCCCCGTTAATAGCACAAACAAGCAACAGATTTTGTAAATAAGCATAAGGAAGATGGCTGATATTATTATTCTATTGGTGTAGCTCACATTTTTATCAAACTTAATAAATATACTAATTTCAATTAATCAATCCGCAAGGTGTCGGCATTTAACAAATATTTATCCGATTAACGCTTACCATCAACACAAGGCTCTTTTACTTCCGGTTCAGAGCTGAAAAATCAAAACAGGGATGCAAGAAATAACTTATGGAACAATATAATCAAACTGGCCGACAAATTAGCTGCGAATCATCTGATTTTAAATCGGCAAATCAAGATGGCGAATCAAAAGCTATTGTAGATATAGCTAAATATCAACAAACCGAAGCTAAAGTCAGTTCTGAAACATCTGCTTTTGGGCTGGTTATGTCTCAGATGAATATTGCCGACCGTCATGAATTTGATACTCACTATGCACAACTTTGGGAAGAAGCGAGTGAAGAGAAGCAACTATTATCAGTACTAATATGTGAAATCGATTTCTTTGAAGCCTACAACGAAAATTATGGACATCAAGCTGCTGCGTTTATGTTATTAGTGGTTGGTTTAGCACTTAAAAATATATGCGAAGAATTTGACTGTTTTTTAGCACGTTGTAAAGGAGATAAGTTTGCCATTTTAATTAAAGGCGGTGATCTAACAAAAACACGGGAAGTAGCCGAAGCATTACGTCAAACTGTCGAAAAATCACAAACAGAACATAAGTATTCGAGTGTCAGTGACATCGTCACATTAAGTATCGGAGTCTCCAGCACTTACCCAACGTCGATGAACATGTTAATGAAAGAAGCTGATACCGCAT
>NZ_CEZLMY010000053.1:20043-22259 GCF_983033635.1 Psychromonas sp.
TGGTTGCAATCAAGTTAGTGGTAATTTTGAACCGCAAAGCCAGGACTCAGGTTTAAATTCAGCAGTCGATTCAGAGCAGCTACAGGAAGAAAAATCGAACGAAAAAGTTAATGAGCCTTTTGAACAGCAAAAACAAGAGTCGGAGTTAAATTCAGTTAACGATTCTGAGCTGCAACTAGAAGAAAAACCGAGCACAAAAGTCAGTGAGCCTTTTGAACAGCAAAACCAGAAGTCGGATTTAAATTCAGTTAACGATTCAGACCTAAAACAGGAAGAAAAGGCGAGCACAGAAAAAACTGAGTATGAGCGCCTGAAATCTGAATTTGAGCGACTTAAATCTGAAGCACCGGTTAAACCTCGTAGTTATTATTAACTAACGATTGAATTAATAGGGTCAGAATCTGGCCCTTTGTGTTTTCAGTTTATAACTCTGCAATTTCCAGAATGGAAAAATATTAGTCAATCAATTTTTATATAGCAACAATGATAGCGCCTTCATGGCTAATGATATAAGCAGCATTGAAAGTGTTGCCATAAACCGTGGACAAGTTGAAAACGATTGCAGCAATCGAGTTTTATGGATGAGAGCTTCATTGCTAGTCGTCAGAGTCCACCGCATGGCAAGCAAAAAGCAGAAGTAGTTCGCCACTGCTTTTTCTCTTAGAAAAACATAATAAATGCCACATTTTGGTGAATAAATTACCCGAATTGGTGCGGGTATAGCAAACAGACACAAAGTAAAAACCGTAACACACTGATTGTTAACATGATTTATTATTGGCACGTTAATTCCATTACTTTGCTTGTTGCTGATATTTCAGCGCAATCAAGGAGAGTAAAATGAATAGTGACATTATGCTTTTAAGCTACGGTTACCCAATTGTGTATAAAGCTTTAAACAAGAAACGCAAATCAAAACGCAGTTTCTTTCGGTACATAACTGGATGGTAGTCAATAATCGCAGCAAAATAACCCTAGAGTTCAATGACTCTTTGCTTAATAGCCGAAGGATGGCAGCAGAGAGTCATTTTTTATGTTTATGACATGTATTGAAAACATAATGATATTAAAAACCAGCTTACATTAAGCTGTTATCAAATAAATCTTTGCAAGCAGATGCGGATAGGAAGTAATGGCTATTACACAATATTATATTTTTTAATTACAATACAAATAAGCGTTGCCATCTGCTTTAGACATTTCAATTACATCAACTTCAATGATTTCTCCTATCATAAATACAGTTAAATCTTTATCGCATTCAATGCGCATTGTTCCTGGAAAAAAATCAACAAAAAACGGGCGTAAACCTAAGCCACTATCAATTTGCAAACAAACTTCAGCTAATATTTTTTGTGAATCTAATGAGATAGTATTTTCTACTTCCATTATTTAACCACTCCACTGTAAATAAAAGTCAGCTTTGAACAGACAGATACAAACAGGGACTGTAGGGGAAGAGCATAATTAAATACAAACACCTATTTATTGCACCTTACAAATCAAAACAAAGTCATTGTATATGATGATCTTTTAAAATCATATGATTATTACAAATCATTACAGCGAAATAACTGGATTCAATTATTTCCCACTTAACTGCAATTAAAAACGTTTTAACTAATACAGATGATTGAGAGAATAGTTATTCTATTGTGCTATCATCTGACGCTGTATTAAAAGCTTTGAAAACAGCCCCTGCAGAGACTCAGTGCCATTCTGTTATTGTATTAATCAGGAGTAACTATTCCTAAATCAATGCATCTTTAACTGAATTTACATAGCGGCTCTGAATAGGAATTTAATTAATCAATTTGGTATAACAATGAATAACAACAACGATCCTCTGCATGGCGTGAAACTTGAGCATATTCTAATAGAGCTTGAAAAAAAATTAGGTTGGAATAAGATGGGTGAGTTACTTAATATTAACTGTTTCATTAATAACCCCCGTCTTAAATCAAGTTTGAAATTCCTGCGAAAAAATCCTTGGGCGCGTAGTAAGGTAGAGATTCTATATCTAAAAACGTTTTGTAGTGATCATAAAGCGACAGGGAAACTGATCAGAGGGATCGTTGCTCACAAAAGAGCGGCATCAACTAGTTCATCTGAAAAACCAGATATGTTTGTTTGGCCTACACTAAAGGATAAATAGACGATAAATTAAAGCTGATGATAAATCACCTTTCATGTTAAAATTGCTTAGTACTGTTTAT
>NZ_CEZLMY010000054.1:0-7540 GCF_983033635.1 Psychromonas sp.
TAGTGATGATACCGGAGCTCGAATATCAGGCCAAGATGAGTGATTTTTTAACCACGACTGTCACTATAACCATACTATCAGTTATCTTTGTGGTGCTGCTTTTATTGGCTTTATTGAGAACGTTTTTTGTCCGGCCCTTGCAGCAATTAGGTTTTGCGGTCAAACAATTTGCCAATGGCCAAATTGTTAAGCTTGATTTCCCTCAATCTGACGAAATCGGCTGGCTGGCAAACGAATTCAAAAAAAGCCAATTAAAACTGGCTAATGCCCAGGAGGCACGCCTGCGCGCCATAGTGCAGTTTAATCAGGCGGAGGTGCAACAGAAAATTGCCGAACAAGCCAGCCAAACTAAGAGTCTGTTTTTAGCCAATATGAGCCATGAAATACGTACTCCAATGAATGGTCTGCTCGGTATGACGGAACAGCTTAAAAAAACCAATATAGACGATCAGCAACAAAAGCTAGTCGATATCATCTATTCATCCGGCAATTCCTTACTCGAAATAATTAACGAAATTTTAGACTTTTCAAAGATTGAACAAAATAAAATGGAGCTGCATTTACAAAGTTTTAATATCAGAGAGTTATTACAACAAAATATTGATCTGCTGTCGGTTAATGCGGCTAAAAAAGATTTATTACTTACCTTAGAGTTCGATCATAAATGCCCCTGTTGGTTAATCGGTGATGAACTTAGATTACGCCAAATTATTACCAATTTACTCAGCAATGCAATTAAATTTACTTTAAAGGGTCGGGTAACCCTGCGTCTTGAATTACTGGCGATAATGGAAAAAAAAGCAACTATTAAGCTGATTGTAAAAGACACGGGCATTGGTATGGATGGTGATGTCCAGAGTGCTGTTTTTGAGTCTTTCAGGCAAGCAGACTCGAGTACCACTAAAAAATATGGTGGTACTGGTTTAGGGCTCAGCATCTGTCAACAATTAGTACAATTAATGCATTCAAATATAGAAGTCAAAAGCCAACCGGGTGCTGGCAGCGAATTTTCCTTTACTCTGCTGTTAGACATTGGTCAGGCATTACCTCTTCCTGATAGGCAAAGCTTTGCCGAAGAGAATACGCAACTACAGGCACGTATATTGTTATGTGAAGATCAAAAAGTAAATCAGGAGTTAGCCAAAATCATACTCGAAAATCATGGCGCTGAAGTTAATTCAGTAGAAAATGGCGAGCAAGCGATAGCCGCTATATTAGCTGATGATTACGACATTATTTTAATGGACTGTCATATGCCGGTATTAGATGGCTTTGCTGCGACACAAAAAATTCGCATGCTCGAAAAGAGAAAGCATAAACAGACCACCATTATAGCCCTGACTGCCGATGCAAGAGAAGAAAATCGCCAGCATTGCCTTGCTGTCGGAATGGATGACTGTCTTAGTAAACCATTTTCGGAACAACAAATAATCGATAAATTAATTCAGTGGTTAGCAGAGCCGCAAGTTAATAAACAATACCTGTCCGCTGAAAAGGTTAATTCGGAACTGAAAAAAGTCACTGAAGCGCCTGTGAACAAAAATGATAATGACTTTAAACATTTAGATTCACTGGTGATTAAACAAATTTTAAATCTGCAGCGTCCCGGAAGACCAAGTTTAATTAGGCGCTTGCTTGTTGAGTATCATAAACAAGTACCGGATAAAATGAATAAGTTTAGCAGCGCGCTGGCACAACAAGATTTTGAGCAACTGTGGCAACTCGCACACGGTTTAAAATCAAGTTATCAAAACCTTGGCGCAAATAAAATGGTAGAGCTATTGCTGCAAATTGAAGCACATTGCAAAAAACAATCACTTGATGAAATTAAACAATGTATCGAGCAGTTAAATATAGAACAAACTAATGTTGAATCAGAGTTGCAGATCTTATATCAAATGACAACACAATAATCGCTAAATTTAATAAGGCCAAGCTTGTGAATTAGGCAACTACTATTTATACCAAAGGAGCTAAAAAGGTTTAACGCAGAAATACGTAAAAATAGCAGCACTGTATCGATTTGCTTACCTCGAGTTCAAGGTATGATTACTTTACCCCCTAAACCAGCGCCCTTCCCTTATTGCTGATACTGCCTGTAAAAACGCTCTGTAAGACGGCAATATAAAGCGGGGTTGATACCTACACCAGAATCTTCAACGCTAAATAGTGGATGCAGATTAAATTCTTGGGGTCAGACCTCCTGAACTTGAAAAAAAGAGATATCCATAGAAAGCTCTTGAAGAGATCAGATATTAGCTCTGCTTTAATAGTTACCGCATTGCGTACCGGTAAAAACACCGACAGCATCCAAAGTCACATCGTTAGGTGCCAGTCCCATGCTTATCACCATTAAAAAAGACAAAAGACCAGACACGGCCGCAGTGCCTAAAATGCCTGTTCATATGGTTTATCACCGTAGGTTTTTAAACGATCCGGTTCATAAACAGGTGCGCGATGCAATAAAAGCAAAGTTCTCCTAAACAGTTACCGTTCAGCGTTTATTTCCCTGAAATGGCAGCATTAACAGTTTATATAAACTTAAAGACTGCTCTACACCGAACTCACTAAGCCCCTGGCGCATTATCGGATAATCTAATGCCGGTTTATCTCTATAAGTGGAAAACAGTTTATCCCAGAAAATCAGGTTAAAACCATAATTACTGTTAGTTTCCTGCGCTATATCTGAATGATGAATCCAGTGAACTTCCGGGGTGACAATAAATTTACGCAGGAATTTATCAATTCCCTTGGGCAGTTTAAGATTACTGTGATTAAAAAGCGCCAGTCCGTTTAATAACAGTTCAAAAATAATCACCGCGACCACAGGAACACCTAAAATCAAAACAAACAGCATCTTAATCAGCATGGAAATAATGATTTCAATAGGATGAAAACGAACAGCTGAGCTGACATCAAGTCCGATTTCCGTATGGTGCATACGATGCACAGACCAAAGTAGCGGTATTTTATGCATCAGAACATGCTGGCCGTAGATAAGCAGATCCAGCATCAGCAGCGCTAAAATAACAGTGGCCGCATAAGGAATATCAATAATATTAAAAAATCCGATTGAATGATCAGCAGCAAACCGGGCGACACCGACAGCCAGTAACGGCAGGAGAATATTCAAAAAAAGACTAGCAAGAAAAGCCAGAGACAGATTTACCGACCACTGACGGAGTCGGCAGCATTTACGTTTGGCGAGCGGAAATAAAAACTCTACGACGGCGAGTATAATAAAAAGACTCAAAAATATGCCGAGCCGGATGGCATGTTCATAGTCGATGAGTATATTCATTTATAAGAAAAATGAAAAATATTGATAAGCAGCCTCTCTACAGGGTTAACATGGAGCTATTAGCCTCGTCCCTGCGCAGCAAAAAATAGACAGCCTGGATTAATCAGGCTGTTCAGCACAAATACGGGACAGCCAATCCTTTTCTTGAAATACTATTTCGCAATCCGCCAAAAAGGTATGGCAGTCCTCAATTAGTGGCTTTCTGATCTTTTTTATCACCATTAAAAAAGGCAAAAGGCAAGACACGGCCCGTTGGTCTAGTATGTTAAAGACTTAAATGGTTTGTTCTTGTCCTCTTAGGTAGTTAACCACCTTCACTTCAAACGAAACATCCGAATAGAATTGCTTAACCAGATTAATAGGGGGAATATCAGTGCGCTCCATCAACGGAACCGCACGACCAGTAGCAGTGACATAAGCATGAACATCGCTATGACGAGCCAACATTGGTTCAATGATCTCTTTATACAAAGCATTAGCCAGCAGCGTGGCATAACCTTTATTACGATGTTCATGGACAGTTACGAAATGAACCACACCCAAGTCCTGATAAGTAACACCTTGATGATGCACAATTTTATCAGTACGGGCTTCGAAATTCTCAAGGAGGCTATAGCCAACCAACTCATCATCAACATAAAGTTTAACGATTTCGGCTTGGGTTCCGTATTGCAACTCATCATGTTTAGCTAACCACTCAAAGATGTACCACATCTTCATGTTGTTATTACCTAAGGCAAGCAACTCATCAGCACAAGTCTTGACATTACAGTGGTCAAACCTAAGCATCAACAACCCCTTCGAATCCTTGGAAACTAGTTAACGCAATATATAAGAATAAAAAATGTTTTTGATCAGATGACACTGAATTTCCTTTTACACAATAGTGGTAGAGCGATCTGTTACCAGACCGACCCCACACAGATCCGGATGTGCGGAACTACCGCATCCGGCTTTTCAGTTATTTATTTACTCGTGCAGACTTTGCCTTTACGTGTCCGATAATAAAACATCTTACTTTCGTTATTCTGTCCAGAAAAAGGCTGGACAGCCAATTCTTTTCTTGAAATGCTATTTCGCAATACGTCAAAAAGGTATGGCTGTCCTCAATTAGTGTCCAGCAACTTGTTAGCAATATTTGCTTGCTTCAGTGATTATTTAATATTTAATTTCCGCTCTTCGGTAAAGTGCCACCACGGAAGAGCTTCTCCACCTTCCATATATGAAATCGCAGATAAAAAAACATCAATAATACAATAATCCTGCCTCCATCCCAATTCGGTACATAATAACTTATGCAACTCATAAGCATCTTTACCAATTAATTGCTTGGGATGAGTTAAGCCTATTCTTTCCAAATCAGCTGAGATTGCTTTCCCAACATTAGGCAAATCACTCATTTTAGAAACAGTATTGCGATCTGGAGATTTCATAAAACATTGCTACTTATATTGTGGTTAACACTGAAATAACGCCGCAAACAACAGCGCATAGGATGGCGTTGTTTTTGCTGGCTTTTTGTTTTAGTAAAAACAGTAACAGCCGTAATGCGTCTGCTTGATTTGCCTTGTTATGCACGTCATTTTAAGCGTTTTATAAACCTGATTTTACTACTGGTAACACAACCATTATCTTCGTAACCTGATATTTGATAGCCACTAGAAATTAGCAACTGCAACATCGCTGGATACTGGTTCATTGATTTTACGCTGATTGCGCTATAACCATTATCAATAGCCCATGATTCTTGTAGCTTTCGTAACTCGGTTGCGACACCTTGTTTTCTATACTTTGGAGCAACTCCGCCAAGCCAACTATAAAACTCAGTGTTAGAAACTTCATAACCAATTTTGTATGCCATTGGCTTGTTATCATGGCTTGCGATTAGAATTAAATTGGCTTTATCAGCTAATTTAGTCATGAGTTTATTTGCTGTCGTTCTACCATCAAACTCTGGTATTTGAGCATCAACATCTAAAACTTCATCTATCGTTCCAACATGGAAATCAAACTTCATACTCATTTACCTTTCAAGGGCATAACAGCTTTATAGGCATCACACTGCACGAAAAGCCGCAACACCTATCTTATTTAAATTAATCATCACAACACATACTAATCTTTATGCAATCAATATGTTCGACTGCAATTGCGCAAAATTGTGATTTGCGACAGCTGTTAAGGTGACACCTATCTGCGAGATTAATTATTAATTTGGCACGTCAAATTCGCGCACTGTCATACTTTATATTCTTTTTAATCAATATATTGAAGCGAACATCATACTAAATGCAACGTAAAATAATATTACAGCGTATTACAGGACTAAAAGGGCGGGGTATATAGCTCACCGCTGAAATTGATATTACGCGCTATTGCACATAGCAAAAAAGAAAGTAGAAAAAGCAGAGGCAGTTAAGCATTAGAAAGGCAGGCTCCGCAAATCTTTTTACTGCTTTGCAATTTCTGTTTACGTTTTCCGGCTAATAAATGTACATAAGGATTAAATAAGCTGTTAATTATCAGATTGGCTAGCAATTAAAATCAAATAATAGCAAACGTAACATTAACCTGTAATCCACCCAGTGGTGATTTGGTAAAGCTTAGTTGCCCATGATGAAATTCAACGATGTTATTAACCAAGGTTAACCCTAAACCCGCGCCCTTCCCCTGTTGCTGATACTGCCTGTAAAAACGCT
Organism: Psychromonas sp.; assembly: GCF_983033635.1. Taxonomy (NCBI): domain Bacteria; kingdom Pseudomonadati; phylum Pseudomonadota; class Gammaproteobacteria; order Alteromonadales; family Psychromonadaceae; genus Psychromonas; species Psychromonas sp. The sequence continues at coordinate 6,001 of NZ_CEZLMY010000054.1, forward strand.
CTGTTAGACGAGGGTATAAAGCGGGATCGATACCGACACCTGAATCTTCAACGCTAAATAGCAGCTGCTGATTATGCTGCTTGATGGTTAGTTTAATAACACCCTTTTCCGGGGTATATTGACTGGCATTATCCAGTAAATTTCGAATCAATATCTCCAGTAAAAATTCACTGCCGGGGAAACTGACCTCCTGGTCTTGGGGTTCACAAACGAGCTCCAACTCTTGCTGTTTACCCATAATTTTCACCGCCATCTCAGCCAATATACTCTGGCAGAGATGATGAAATTTAATCTCTGTTTTGGGAATAGTATCGGGGCTTATTTTCGATAAGGTCAGTAGCTGTTCAAGCAGACGCGCAACCCGTTTAATACCGTTATCTAACTCATGTAATGCGATATCACGATCTTGTTCATTACTACTGTTTAATGCATTTTGCGCATGAATCAGAACCACTGATAACGGTGTGCGCAGTTCATGCGCTGTATCGGCAGTAAGACGTTTTTCACGGGTTAACGCATCATCTAAACGGGTTATTAATGCATTAATCGCATTGAGTACCGGGCTTAATTCTTCGGGAACTATGTCAAGATTGATGGTTTTTAAACTATAGGCTTCACGGCTATTAATGCTGTTTACCAACTGCTGTAATGGCGTTAAGCCAAAACGGATGATGCGAATAAGTAATAATAGAAAAATAGGAAATATGAATATAGCGGGCAATATTATTTGCAGTGAAATCTCTTCTGATAATTCATCGCGTATTGATTCACTTTCTGCCACATATAGCCAGAAGTCCCAATCCTTATCGTAAAGTGCATAAACACGCCACATTTCACCTTCTATTTGGATATTACTGTAGCCCTGTTTTTTATTGGCTAAGGCAATATCCGGCGCACTACTTGATTTTATCAGCAGTTTATCAGCTTGATTAAACACTTGATAAGCAAGCTTGTTTTGATAAATGAAGCTTTCATTGTTGCGCAGCTGTTGCTCTCGAAAACGCTCGTCATCAACTTTTGTTCTATCGGCTCGCGCAGTTTTTTCAAAACCATGATAAACAATTGGTAGATGTAAGCTTGTTTGATCAATGGTCGGCACGCTCTCGCCGAGCAGATTAAATAAAATAAAGGCACTATGGGCAAGCTGCGCATCAAATATTTCACCAATTTCGTGTTCTGTTTGCGAGGCACTGAGCAAGTAAACGATAGAGAGAAAAACCGTGAACACTAGAGTAATAACCAGCACTAAAAAGCGCTTTATTGATCCCGTTTTTTTTATTAACAAATGGTTAAAGTTCATCTTTAACCACCATATAGCCGACACCACGCACCGTTTTAATCAGTTTCTTATCTATTTTTTTACGCAGATTATGAATATGTACTTCCAATGCGTTGCTTTCAATATCATCATCCCAGCTGTACAGGGTTTGCTCTAATGAAAATCGTGACATCACTTTGCCCTGATTTTGTAATAACACTTCCAGAAGATTTAACTCGCGGCGCGATAAATTAACAGGTAAATCATTAAATAAAACTTCTC
>NZ_CEZLMY010000054.1:7550-14101 GCF_983033635.1 Psychromonas sp.
CTTCTCTGCTATTAAGATCAAGTTTTAATGGCCCAAACTCAATAAGATGTGTGGCATTACCATGGCTGCGCCTTAATAAAGCGCGAATTCTTGCTTGCAGTTCATTTTGATCAAAAGGTTTAAGCAGATAATCATCCGCACCTAGGTCTAAGCCCTTAATTTTATCTTCAACACCGTCTCGTGCGGTTAAAATAATCACTGGGCTATTATGTTTTTTGCGGTATTGCGCCAGAAAGGTTAATCCATCTGCATCAGGTAAACCCAAATCTAAAATAATCAGATCATAGTGTTCATGGGTGCAAGCGTTAACCGCAAGACTTACTCTATCAAAATGATCCAGACTATAACCTTGCTGCTTGAGGTTTTGCATCACACCATTTGCCAGTGCAATATCATCTTCAATAATAAGTATGCGCATCAAATATCCTATGTTTATAACTCTTTAGCTATCGCCTGAAAGACATATCATCTGCTAGCAATATGCAATATGTGCATTTAAGCCCTTATTCTTGAATCCAGAAATTAACCTGCTGCTGCGCTAAAAAGGCTTTTGCCTGATCCCCTTGCAGCATTGCCAGCGTCGATAATAATCCCGCTTCAATGCAAGATTCTGCGGAGACAGTGATTGAACGAGGCGCATTAATAACCGAACTGCCCGTTAACGGGTTTAAAATATGGCTATAACGAATCCCGTTTTTTAACAGGTAGCGGTTAGCATCACCACTGGTTGCCAGTGCTCCATTTTTCAAGGTGAGCACTGCAGGGTTGCCCCCGCCGACACTTTCAATGCCAACTTTCCATGCTTGTCCATTTTTTCGCGGGCCATTACAGATTAAATCGCCACCAAAATTTAATAATATAGGCTGTTTATCGTTAATTTGTTGCGCTTTAGCTAAACAGCAATCAACCGCATACTCTTTGCCGATGCCGCCAAAATCAAGCTCCATACCTTTAGGTACAGTTAAGTATGGCGCTCGCCAGGTCAATTTATCTAAGCCAATCAGGGGTAATAACTGCTTAATCTGCTTGTTTTGGGGGATTTTATCAGAGCAATCAAAAGACCAGAGCTTGCGTAATACACCCGAGGTAATATCAAATAAGCCGTCACTTAGCTGATAACACAAATAAGCAAAATCAACTAAATGGGCGGTTTCATCATCTAAACAAACTTGCTTCTCTGCGCTGTTATTAATTTTATATACAATATTAGTTTTAAGGTAACGGCTGAATTTGCTTTCAATACGTTTTGCTTCAACAAATACCGCTTCTATCATCTGTTTTGCGGGCAAAGCCTCACTACACTCCACCAGCACTTCACAACCGCTAGCCATGGCCGGAAAAGAACCACAATAGCCAGCGCCATTTTGCAGCTTTGTAATAGTAAGACCTTGTAACATATCTTTTTTTCCTAACTAAAATGAGTAGGTATACTGTATAACAAACGCATCTAGTGTAGGGAACATATCATAGTTTTTCTGGATGCCGATCGCATCACTTGGGCTTTTTTCACCATCCTGATGATAATACTCTAATCGGACACTGTTTTTATTGCCATCAGGCGTTTTAAAGCCAACTTTAAGCCCCAATGTTGATGACCACATCTCTGCTAATCGATAATCCGATGTTAAGTAAGGGCCTATATCTGCCACCTCACTTTCACTAATACTATGGCGGTAAAAATCAGCCGTGCTTTGCGTATAATAACGAACGCGAGGCTCCAGATACCAGCCATCGAAATTTTTACGATAGGTTAAATTAAAGGTATGCGATTTAACCCCCCAATCATCCCACATATATCGATATGACAAATCAGCAGAGTCAGCCCCTATCGCGCGTTTAACTTTGCTATAAACACTGTGTTTATTGCGCTGATCCGGCCTGCTGTCATAGAGATAGGTCCCCGCTAATGATTCCCCAGCGACTAAGGAGCCAGTTATATCATCAACCACAGAAGTTACTTTGTAGGGATCATTATGGTAACCATCCGACTGTGAATAACCGTAATTAAACACTGCAATAGTTTGCCGATTTATAACCTGCGTCACCCCCACCAGCATCTCACCCATAAAACGCGTATCTTCATCTTCTCCTTTAGGTTGAAGCTCACCACTTGCCTGCATCTGTGCTAAAGGATCCGCTATTCCGCCAACAGGAGTGATTAGATCATATTCACCGCTAAGCCCAAAACTTAAGGTGGTATTACGATTATTAAAATCATGTAAATATGTTGCGCTTAATCCTGCAGAGAAAAAATCAAACTCTTTGGAAACATTACCGCCCCAAATCATTTTATTAACACGCCCCAAACCATGCTCATAATTTGCACTAAAACTGACTCGTGTATCATGAAATGTATCGTCTAAAGGGGTTTCTCCCGCTTGCGTTTGATAACTGCCATTACCAGATGGACGGGTAAATGTCTGCACTTGATCAGATGGGCTTGCGCCATTTGGCGACGCTCCTGTTAAAGCATCAAGAACCAATTTAAAACCTAACACACTATCGTCATCAAAGGTTTTACGGGTATTTATAACAGGTTCATATGCACTGACACGATCAACTTCACTATAAGCGAGCATGGCTACGTCGGTTTCCCAACCACTAAAAAAACCCTGGTTAGAATCAGCCTGCACAGTTGCTGAAGCGCCTAGTAAACACCCGGTTGCTGTTTTAAGCAGTTGGCGAATATTTTTATGCTGCTGTTTTTTCTTATCAGTTAATTGCATCCGCAACCTCCGCCACTAAATCCTTGTTCACTGAATTGCCTGGTTGCTTCCTTACGGAGCATACTCTGCCGAGCTTTAAAATATCTATTGATTAATTGCATCCGCAACCTCCGCCACTGAATCCTTGTCCGCTGAATTGCTTGGTTGCTTCCTTAATAAGGAAGCTGTGTTGAGCTTCAAAATATCTATTGATTAATTGCATCCGCAACCTCCGCCACTGAATCCTTGTCCACCGCTGCTGGCTTCCTTGCTAAAATAGATATGATCATCAAATGCGCTATCCAGCGGCGCATTATCAAGCGCCATATCCTCTCGCGCTAACAGGTCTCGCTCCCAAGGCTGCACGCCTAACGAGCTACAACCGCTAAGAAAAAAGCAGGTCGATAAGAGGGTTATCAATATTGTTTTCATCTTCTCATCCTTGTTTTATTTATCGTTTTCTAGTTGCTTAAGTAATTTTATGATGCCCGCTTCATAGGTTTCCTGGTCGCTTATTTTAAAGCCGATATGACGATCTTTTAATTCACCATCGCCTGAAAACAGATATGAACTTGGCATGCCGACTACCTTGTACTTTTCGGCAAGCGCACCTTGTGGATCTGAAAACAGGAGGAAATTAGCTGGAAAGGTATCTAGAAAACGATTGGCAGTTTTTATATCACGGTCCATATTAATACCAATAATCACCAGTCCTTTATCTTGATACTTAGCCTGCATCTCGTTTAACCAGGGAAACGATTTGCGACACGGACCACACCAGGAAGCCCAAAAATCCAAATAGACGACTTTGTTTTCATATTGAGCCAAATCGAACTTATCTAACCATTGCGCTTGGGCATTAACCTGCATGCTAGAAGCTAGCAGTAAAAAAATGCTCAATAATTGTATTATCCGTTTCATAAGTTCCCTCTTTTTGTAAAGTTTGTTATTCACTGTGTTTACGATTTATTCAGTATGGTCAATGAACCTTAAGGTTTCCTTAACAATTGTTTATTTACTATGGTTATCTCAAATTATTTAAACTGAAGGAGATTTGAATGTTCAAGGTTTGCAAAGGATTCGCCTATTTTCTAGTTTCATTGATATTATTTACAAGTGTTAAGACACTTGCTCAGCCAGAGGTCGAATTCTTACCCGTTGCACAAGCGTTTAGCTACACAACAGAATTTAAAGCTGACTCATTACAGGTTAGTTGGAAAATCAGTGACGGATATTATTTGTATCTTTCGCGGATTTCAGCCACGCAAAATGGTTTACCATTAAAAATCAATTTTCAACAAAATCCATTAGATAAAATGGATGAATATTTCGGCAAGGTTAAAATATTCAAACATAATTTAGATAGCTTGATTGCACTGCAAAATAACAGCCCTATTACCTTAAGTTTCCAAGGCTGTGCTGAACAAGGACTTTGTTATCCGCCTGTTGTTGTAACCTTAACTAAGCCTCAACAGCAAAGTCAATTGACATCAATAAGCCTTACATCCCCTCAAGAAAGTGAACAAAGTTATAGCAAAAACCTATTACAAGCAGACAGTACAGTGTGGAAATTAGCCCTATTCTTTATTGTTGGTATTGGTCTCGCATTTACCCCATGTGTCTTTCCGATGTTTCCCATCCTGTCTAGCATTATTGTCGGACAAGGCAATAATCTTTCAACGCGTAACGCATTTTTGCTGTCGTTAAGTTATGTCTTAGGTATGGCATTTACCTATGCAGCAGCCGGTGTGGTTGTCGGCTACTTTGGTGCGACAGCAAACATTCAACTATATCTGCAAACACCTTGGGTACTAATACTATTTTCAATGCTCTTTGTCATACTCTCTTTTTCAATGTTTGGTTTATATGAATTAGCCCTGCCCCGTTTTATCCAGGACAAACTGCAAAATATTAACAGTAACAAGCAAAGCGGAAAACTATTTACCATCGTCATCATGGGGGCAGTTTCTGCGCTTGTAGTCAGCCCCTGCGTCAGCGCACCATTAGCGGGTGTTTTAGCCTATATATCCACCACTGGAGATGCTCTGCTAGGCGGTTTGGCTTTATTAACTTTGGCATTAGGGATGGGCGTACCTTTGTTAATTATCGGCACGGGTGGCGGGCGGTTTTTACCTAAATCCGGGGCGTGGATGAATAACATCAAAAGTGTCTTTGGTGTGGCATTATTAGCCGTTGCGGTGTGGTTATTAGAACGCGTTATCGCTCCGCAAATCACCCTGCTTTTATGGTCTGCACTGCTTTTCGGATCAGGTGTTTATTTAGGCGCATTCGAGCATGGCACACAAGGGTGGTCGCGCTTTCACAAAGCACTCGGACTTATATTTTGCTTATACGCAGTGATGTTAATGGTTGCGGTATTTAGCGGGCAAAAAGAACCATTAAAACCATTAAATTATCAATTAGCCAATGCAGCAACCATCAGCCAAGTGCAGACACCCCATGCGATGCGTATCAGCAGTAGATCTGAATTTGATAAAGCGTTACAAGATGCGCAAAATACGCAACAAATTTTGATTGTCGATTTTTATGCGGATTGGTGTATCTCCTGTAAAGTTATTGAAAAAGAGATAGTTAAGCAGCCCGATGTACAAAAACTACTTGCAGGCTTTATGTTTGTACAGCTCGATATCAGCAACAATACCCCAGAGCAACTGGCATTATTAGCGCAATTTAATCTATTTGGCCCGCCAGCGATTCTGTTTTTTAAAAATGGTGAAGACCTCATACAACACAAACTGCTTGCTGAATTCTCCAAAAATGATTTTATTAAACAGCTAAATGAGCTTAAAGGCATATGAAATTTGCTTCTGAGCTTGTAAAATAGCTAAAAATCAAAGGAGATAAGCAAAATGAAGACAATGACAATAACCCGCCCTGATGACTGGCATGTACATTTACGCGATGGTGAGGTGTTAAACGATACCGTACGTGATATCAGCCGTTATATGGGCCGTGCGATTATTATGCCGAACCTTATGCCGCCGGTTATAGATACCGAACTGGCACTTGCTTATCAGGCACGTATTATTGCAGCACAGCCTAAAGCGAGCTTCACTCCTTTGATGACGCTTTACTTAACAGATAACACCACAGCTAATGAGATAAAAACAGCGAAAGCATCAGGTCAAGTTTATGCGGCTAAATTATATCCTGCCGGCGCAACAACTAACTCAGACTCTGGTGTTACTTCAGCCGATAATATCAGCGAAGCACTGCAAGCGATGCAGGAAGTGGGTATGCCACTGCTAGTACATGGTGAAGTAACGGCAAATGAGATTGATATCTTTGATCGTGAAGAAATATTCTTAAAAACAGTACTTGCGCCCATTGTTGCCTCTTACCCGAATTTAAAAATCGTCCTTGAGCATATCACCACTAAAAATGCCGTTGAGTTTGTAAATAATGCCGGTAAAAATGTCGCCGCTACCATTACCGCACATCATTTAATGTTTAACCGTAACCATATGTTAGTGGGCGGTATTAAACCGCATTTTTACTGTTTACCTATTTTAAAACGTAATTCTCACCAACAAGCATTAATCAAGGCTGCAACCAGCGGATCGACTAAGTTCTTTTTAGGCACAGATTCCGCGCCGCATGCAATCGGACGTAAAGAGTCAGCTTGTGGTTGCGCCGGCTCCTACACAGCCCATGCATCTATTGAATTATATGCTGAAGTATTTGAACAGGCAGGTGCATTAGATAAATTAGAAGCCTTTGCCAGTTTTAATGGCCCGGATTTTTATAATTTACCGCGTAATAGCGATACTATCACCCTTGAAAAAACAAGCTGGGATGTTCCTGCCACTCTCTCTTTTGGTGACG
>NZ_CEZLMY010000054.1:14111-22102 GCF_983033635.1 Psychromonas sp.
CGATCAGGTTGTGCCAATTCGCGCTGGTGAACAGATGCTTTGGAAAGTACTTTAATCTTTTCATATTATAAAGGGCGTTTCATAGCGATAAATTAAACGCCCGTCTTTTAACTACAATAATGAATTGTGAGCTGCAAAGACTGCATCGCATTGCCCGCAGTCAGCAAGCGTAATGTACAACTAACCGCTCTTTTCGACAGAGTTTTAGCTGGCATCTTGGTGAAAGAGGATTCAACACCTTAGATTACAGCGAATTGCGCAAGAACACTTGGTTTCTCCCCCCCTCCTTGGCTTTATATAATGCCTGTTCGGCTTGTTCGATAATCGTATCGATATCATCAGTCGCCCGGCTTACACACACGCCAATGCTTACGGTTACATCCAATTTACTGCTACCATGTTTCTGTTTCTCTACGGCTTGGTTAACTCTCTTCGCCAAAAGTTGAGCGGTCTCAGGTGTCGCTTCCTGACAAAACACCAGAAACGCCACACCTCCCCAGCGACTACAGAGCGAAGATTTTCTATTAGTACGCGTTATTGTTTTTGCGATCGATTCAATAACGCCGTCGCCAGCAGCATGGCCGTATCTATCATTGATACTTTTAAAGTGGTCAATATCAATCATCAGCACGGCAAAAGAATTAGGCGAACGCAGTAGACCGGAGTATATCGGTTTTATCAATGTATAAAACCCGCGTTTGTTATAGATCTGAGTCAATGGATCAAGCAGCATCAATAAGCTATTTTTGCTGGCTGATTGGTACATAAAAATGGCAAAAAAACCAAGTACGGCACCTAACAACAGCAAAAGCCATGCAACTGCGGATGATTTGGCGGCATTTATCAGCAGTTCACTATTTGTCAAGTGGTGTGCAAGGTACAACTGATCTGCACGTATAGGCGCGCTATATAACCAACCGTCGCTAACTTCAAGCCATTGCGCGTTACTATCAAGCACAGGGAAAGGCAGGAATTCGCCTACCGATACAGGGCGATTAGCTGCAACCAACAGTTTTTTTTCATCCAGTACAAATGATGCGCCAACTGTATTACCAACACTCAGAATAAACGACATATATTCAATACCGATATCCACCGAAACAACACCCAAAAACTGCTTATCGATTGTTACAGGAGTAGAAATGGTAATCATTAACCCCTGACCAGCCCTGTCATCATAAAGCGAGCTGATAATCTGCCTGCCCGATGGGTTAGAGGAGGGAGTGACTTCTGTCCAGAAAGGTTTTTTATAGAGTTCAGGAAAGAACTGAAATGCATCTATCGGGAGTTTGGGCGACAGGTATAAAAAGCCCTTAGCTGATAAATAATAAGTCCAGACAGCCAGCTCAGCCTGCCCACTTAAAATATCAAACTCACCATCTTTCATCAGGACTGCACTCAGCTCTCGCCGCAAATCTGGGTCATAAAGTTTGACATTACCGAGTATAGTCAAGGTGCCGTTAAGTTTTTCGACTATTTCAGGATAAGCTTGTGGCGACAGCCCGTAGAGATCCAATGATTTAAAGTAAGAGACACTGTCTAACAGAGATTCATTATTATAGCGGCCACTCTTCACATCAGAATAAGCATCTACTATCGAGTCACGCATTGCTGCGTTATTTGCCGAAATTAAACGAATATATTTATTGAGAAGCGTAAAACGCATCTCAATAGTAGATTTTGTTGATTTCTTGATACTCTCAACTTCGCCAGTAAAGGTGGAATAGCCAATCGCCAAAAGGATAAGCGCAAGAGTCACAGGGAAAAAGAAAATTTTAAACATCATTCATTTCCTATTACATAATCACCTAATAAGCTTGTAGAATGTTTGCCGCTCTTTGAGTGTAGAATAACCTCTGTCAGACGCTTTTAATTATAGTAGATATTGATATATTGAGAGGCAGCAGCTGTAGTAGTTAATAACAATAAATAGCCTGTGCAAATGCTTTTTAGTTTTGTTTTTTCTGTAGGCATGGATTTATTGTTATTAATTAAAAAGTTAAACGGTAATTTACAGATATAGCAGCTTTCACTGCAAATAATAAAAGAGGGCTGTTTCTGTTTTTAGGACCAAAAAACCTAACACTAAAACCAAAAACAGCACTAGAAAACACAGATGCAAAATCTGTATTCGTAACCAGAAATCTATCTTCTTTAATTTGCTTGATTAGCTTTTTTAAACAAAAAATGCAGGCAGCTTTATTTAACCGAATAGGTTAGGTGCTTGTTCGTACAATTAGAGCAAAAACTATTCTACGAATAACATTTTATGTTTATTGCGCCCTTTGCTGGCGACGCAATAACTGATGTTCAGTAAATTCTTCTGAGCTAATTTCTCCATCTCCATTTACATCAATATCGGCAAACGAAGGCGCATTAGCAAGGTTTCTCATCTGATAGCCCATCTTTTCCATTTCACCTATCCTGTTACTGCGCGCTTTATCAAATTCACTCTCAACTACTATTCCATCTCCATTCAAATCATATTCAGAAAAGGTCGGCATATTATATCCCATACCCATACCTTGACCCATTCCGCGACCTTTCCCCATCCCCATCCCTGCACGTTTTTCCATTTGTGCCTGTTGCCCTAAATAAAATTCATTGGGGGTTAATTGTCCATCCGCATTTGTATCGAATTCAGAAAAAGCGGGTGCAGTAGCGGCTCCGCGCATCTGTCTACCTTCAGCCGCTCTTGCTGACATGCGCTCTGCACGCATCTGGTTGAACTCTTCCTCACTCACTAAACCATTACTGTTTATGTCAAAGGTGACGAATGCCATAGGACCTCGTATTGGAATTTCTTGTGATTGCGCACTAATTGCTAATAAAGCACTTGTTAAAACAGTTAACAGAGCAGCAGAATACGGATTATTGAAGATCTTCATAATTCACCTCATAGTATAATGACAGGAGCACTATCGCTTTAAACAATAACACCTGTTTGCCGGCCGTTGCGTTGACTTATTGAACGAAGCCGCGCTGCGGCAGAAAATAAACTCGTTTTGATATATAGCATTAATATAGCTCAACGAACCATGCTGGCAAGGAGCGCCTAGCTGAATATTTTTAGAAGCTTAGTATTGGCTTGTTTCAAGCTTCTTGTTGCAGATTAAACATAGAAATGAGGCGAAGTTAAAACATTTTTATGAGTTAAAAGAAAGTGGAGCTGTTTGCTTTTTATCTCCATTCTTTATTTTAGCTTACTCTGCAGTAACTACTTAAGCTCGCCTGCGATGCGCACACAATTTCGCCGCTCATTTTTGGCCTGATAAAGCGCTATATCAGCTGCTTTTAGAAAATGTGCTTGATCCGGGTACTCGTTGTTCGAGGTGGCGGAAACACCAATACTAACTGTCAGCTTAGCGAACAAGGTGTGCTCATTTTTAATATTAAGAGATTCGACAGATTGACGGATTTGTTCAGCCATTTGCAGTGCATCCGCTATTTTTGTATCAAAAGCGATAATAATAAATTCTTCTCCGCCATATCTGGCAGCAAGGTCCCCCGCTCGGCGGGTTGCTTTTTTCAGAATAGTAGCAATGCTTTTTAAACAACTATCTCCCATCTGATGTCCATATTGATCGTTATACTCCTTGAAATAGTCAACATCGAGTAAGATTAGTGCAAATGGCTTTGCCGTTCGTTCAAAGCGTGCCCATTCGTTATCTAGTGTCTCATCAAAGTGACGGCGGTTGGCAAGTCCGGTTAAGCCGTCCGTTACCGAAAGTGATTTTAATTTCCGATTGGCCTTAAGCAACTCCTGTTCGATCTGTTTTATACGCGTAATTACAATAATGTAACCACTCCAGATAACAGCGTTATTTTTCTTTTCAGAGGTTGGTTTAGAGGAGATCTGAATCCAAGTTTCTTCACCGGAAGGTAGGAATATCCTGACTTCCGAAACAAAAAACTCATTTTTCCGGCTTGCCTCCAGATCCTCATCGTGGAGACGATTGATATCATCGGGATGAACTATCTCCCACAAGCGGTTCGCGTCTTCAACAAAATAATCTGGAGAATGGCCCAAGATCTCTTCTGCAGATGGACTCATATAGAGAAACTCACTGCTTCCATCTTTGTAAAGGACATATTCGTACAATACAGCAGGTAAAATATTGAGAAAATCGTGTATTATTTTTTTTGAAACCATTTCATCTTACCTCCCTGTATCATTGCCCTTTATATACGTCATATATTATTTTTTAAATCAAATTCATTTTGATTGGTTATATCAATATAAGCTCAAACAATCATCCTCACAAGGCAATACCTTTTAAAGCTTGAAAAAGGCAGTCACTTATTAAGCGTAAAAGTTAATATCACAATCAGCAGCACAATAGGTAAATATGAGCTACACACAACGCCGAGCCTGATATTTTTCAAACGGCTACACAAAACCACACAAAATGTTAGAATAGGCGCATAAAAATTTCGACACTCTAAATATTAAAATAGTTAATGGATTACAAGCTCTGCATCTACTCCATCAGCTATTAGAAAGCCGTAATATCAAACGATATGACGGCTTTTTTTATGACGACACATGACAGTTAAGGAGCCTCGTTTTGGCACAACTCTATTTCTATTATTCGGCAATGAATGCCGGTAAATCCACTTCTCTTTTACAGTCATCTTACAACTACCGCGAGCGGGGTATGAACACCTTCGTTTTGACCGCATCCATTGATGATCGTGCCGGCGTTGGTAAAATCTCTTCCAGAATCGGTATTGAGTGCGATGCGCAAGTTTTTTCCAGTAACGATAATTTAGCGACCATGATCGAAGCCGCTCACAAAGAGCAACAACAGCATTGTATTTTAATTGATGAGTCGCAATTTTTAAGTAAAGAACAGGTACAGCAGTTGACTCATGTGGTTGATAATTTAAATATTCCCGTATTGTGTTACGGCATTAAAAATGATTTCCAAGGTGAGTTGTTTAGCGGCAGTCACTACCTGCTCGCTTGGGCCGATAAACTCGTTGAGCTTAAAACCATCTGCCATTGCGGCCGTAAAGCAAATATGATTTTACGCCTTGATGATCAGGGTAATCCGATACGGGAAGGTCAGCAGGTAGAGATTGGTGGTAATGAAAGCTATCAGTCGGTATGCAGAAAACATTTTAGAGCGGTTTTGTGGGATTAACTGCAACTTAAACGTATTGCAATTTCATCTTCTGGAGCTGAACTTGTTTTTTGGCATTTATAGCAAAAAGCAAGGCCAGCTCCTTGAGCTTACTGCACAAGAGACGGCAGATTAACAGCTTCGGGCTAATTTCTCAGCAGCAGAGGAATCAAATCGTTAATAATTTGTTTATATGCCAGAGCATCACCCTGCATTACATTACCCCAGTTAAGGTAGCAGTTAAAAACCTGGGCCCGGTTTTCCTGCTCAAGCTCATCAAAGCCCGCACCGGCAAATGCCTGTTTAATAACGGCCATTCGTCGGCAGTGCATACTGTCGAACACGACTTGGGCTGATTTGTCATGGCTGCCCCAAGCGCGGATGGCTAACTCATATTTTACTAATTCTTGCCCGATAACTGTATCTGTAATAGCCTGCAAGCGTTGTCTGGGGGCAAGCGCAATCAGTTCCGGCTTGTCCGTCAACACAGTGTTAAACGCGGATACCCAATATTCGAGCATATGATCCAGCAGATCCTGTCTGTCTTTAAAGTGCCAGTAAAAACTGGTCTTAGCGACACCGACGGTACGCGACAAACTACCTATCGTGAGCTTGTCCACTCCCTGAGCTGCCAACATTTTCAATCCGGCTTCAAGCCATTCGTTTTTTGAAAAACGCTGCCGCTTTACTTTATTTGTCATTCTGTTCCCTATACCACCAAAGTAACTTTTCTTCTAAATCAAAAGTTCGTCGTAAAAACAACCATTTTTTCACTTTTAAATATATGCGATCTACCAATGGGCGCATCGGGATTAATGCAATTACAACATATGTTGCAACTGCTACTCATTTCGTTTACTGAGCGAATAAAGCGATTATCTCTAATTAGCGAACATTTGTGAAAAATGTAATAAAGTATCAATCAGCTAAGATATTGCAAATAATCCCGAATCTCTATATCTGTTGCATTTTGTACAAACCAATATCTATCTGGCAAGTCTGCTTATTAGCGCTCCCAATACGCCTCTTCTAAACTATCTTCCCGCTCAGGCAGACCACGGGAAAGACGCGGGCTGTGTTGCGCTAACACTTCATAAGCGACACGATTCGCATATTTACATATTTGAGAAAAAGAGGAATAACACAAACCATCATTCCTGTGTTTACTTGAACCAGGTACATTATCTTTATGGAAGGTATTCGATGCCAGATCATGTAACAATGCAGATAATGCACCGTCACCCGCGCCATTAGTATTACGGATTTTCTCTGGGCCGCCCATATAGGGAGAGATATGGGCATACACTTTAACGGGTGTATCGCAGGCACTTTTTAGTTTAGGACGAGAGAACTCATAACGATTAAATTCAGGAATCATACCAGGTAATAGGGTGTGACTGGTTTCTCTCTTCTGAGAATCTTCGGTGTAGCCTGCCGTATAAAGGCCTAGCGGACCTGCAGTGGTTAATACCATATCACAGAGTTCAAGCGCAGCTTCACTGGCCAATAAAGGATCTGTTAAGCCGGTTAATGCTTCACCTTCATCTTCATTCATTGCCAATATAGTGACATTCTCTTTGATGAAACTCTTCCACCAGTCTGGATCACCCTCAATCAAGAAGCGAGTGCCTAAAGTCAGCACAACAGGCACTTCTGCCTCTTTGGCATATTGTATTGCTTTAAGTGCAGCTTCGGTGATTTGATCGCCTTCACTAGCCCGCATCAAATAGGCGGTTAAGATCAGTGCGGATGCCCCTTGAATAACATCTTTATCGATATATTCAGGGCTTAGTTTATCCATTGCACCTTTGCTGATCGCAAACGTACGTTCACCACATTTAGAGATCAGCGTAAAACAGCGCCCTATTGCTCCTTCCACCGGCTGCAGGAAGTTTAGATCTACTTTTGAAGAGGTATTACAAAGGTAGCGATAGGCATAACTTCCCACATCGATATTATTACTCATCACGCCAAATAAAACAGATCTGTCATCGGCAAGAATAGAGTAGTTGTGGACTGTATTACCAATCGTTCCACCAGCAAACTCATCACTGATCAATTGCTCGCTTTTTAATTCAGAATAGAGTGCATGAGCCATCTCATCATTAATAAGTGTCGAATTACCTTTAGGCAACTGATATCGCACAAGAAGCTCATCGAGGACTTTTGCTTCAATATCGACTAAGGTCTGATCAATACCAGTTACATAAGTTGAAGAACGTTGAGGCTGCGGGTTAAGTTGTGCCAATAATGGGTCACGATTTTTTACTGGGAAATAATGTTTTGACTTTCGCTGACCTGGAAACTTCATTTTCTGCTCTCGCTGTTTGGCAACAACGGATACACAGCTTAGGCGGATCCGTCTTAAGGGATATTTGATCGTTTATTAGCAAACCTTCTATCAGGCTAATAAACGGCGACAGATCCTAGCACACCCAGGAGAGACAAACCACAGCATAAATAGACACAAATAGCAGACAGCAGCTTATATCATGAATTAATAGCTCCTCACTCAAGCGAAATAGCATTGTCCAAAATATATATGGCGGTCCAGCCTTTCGCACCAGCTTAAATTATGGCGTATCTTAACGCTTGTTATCTGCTTTATTTAATAATGAACTGCCAACCATATTGTCTCTATATCAGGCTCAGTCCAGCTTACTTTGTGTTTCTGAAAAGAGTTTATTTCCAGGTAATCCCCCTCTTTTAAAGTGAAAGATGATCCGTCGTCAAATGTGATTATCGCTCCCCCCTTTAAAACCATCACCCATTCATTGTCTGCTTGCTCATACCAACCTGACTCAGGTGAGCTATGGCCTTTTGATATGATTCGCTCAATTTTTACATTTTTGCTTTCAACAAGAT
>NZ_CEZLMY010000055.1:0-22022 GCF_983033635.1 Psychromonas sp.
ATATCAGCAAGCAGTTGTATTTCAATTGCGATAAAGCTGTGATGCATCCCTGTGATAACAAATGGAGCATAGATGAAACCAAACAGTGCGCCGCCGATGAAACCTGCAGAATTGTATAACCAGTTTAGACCATCACCTAGAAGGAAGCCGATATCACGAGTGAACGGACCGACAATGGTGAAGGTAATTACACCTGTAATAAAGATAGCAAGTAGTGGAGTTAGCAGGTTATCTAATACTGAAGGGATAAATTTACGCAGGCCGTTTTCAACTTTGGCTAGAATAAATGCTGCCACTAATACAGGCAGAACTGAACCTTGGTAACCCACTTTTTGGATTTCAAAACCGAGGATGTCCCAAACCGGGATATTGCCGGAAACAGCAGCGCCGCCAAAGCCCCAGCCGTTAAGCAGATCCGGGTGAACCATCAACATACCCAGCGCCGCGCCTAAGAACGGGTTACCGCCAAATTTTTTGCTTGCTGAAAATGCTAAAAGGATAGGAAGGTAGACAAAAGGTGCATTAGCAAAAGTATTAATCATTGCAGCAAGATCGGCTAAACCAGGGTTTGCGTCAACAAGAGATTTACCGTCAATGAATAACCCTTGAGCGACTAAAACATTAAATATCCCCATTAACAGACCGCCGGCAACGATAGCGGGAATAATCGGCACAAAGATATCCGATAAGCCTTTTACTGCCTGCTGAACAATATTTTGTTTCTCAGCACCAGCAGAAGCAACGTCTTTTGTGCTCATCTCTTCCAGGCCGGTCAGTTTTGCCATTTGCGCATAAACTTGGTTGACGATGCCGGAGCCAAAAATAATTTGATATTGACCCGCTACTTTAAACTGGCCTTTAACCCCTTCAAGTTCATCAATGGCTTTTTCATCAATCAATGATTCGTCTTCAACAGCAAGACGTAAGCGGGTAGCACAATGGGCTAGCGCCTTAATATTGTTTTTACCACCAAGCTTTTCTACAAGTTGGCTTGCGACTTTTGGATAATTCATAACTTCCTCCGAGTGAAAAATTTCTATTCCGTTAGTCCCAAAGTATCAATTAAGATTATCTTTGGGAACGTTTGCAGTAGTGAGTTTTAAATAATTATAGTGCTTCATCAAGCGGCTTATCTGTTAAATGTGATCAACTTCACCTTCTTTGCTTGGTAAATGAGCTGTTAACGTGATCTTTTTACAATTGATAGCCTGGGTTTTGTTATGATTGTTGCAAACATTCCCAATAGATAGGACACAAGTCATGGCAGGTCTGCACGAAGTTGCAAAATTATCAGGAGTATCGAAATCTACGGTCTCTCGTGTGATTAATAATGAATATGGTGTAAAAGCGAGTACAAAAGAAAAGGTCCAGAAAGCCATTGAAGAGTGTGGTTATGTAGCCAATCAAGTGGCAAGGGATCTGAAATCACAGAAAACCCATCTTATTGGAGTCATCGTGCCGCGTATGTCTTCAAATGCAACCGCGAAAGGACTGGATGGGTTAAGTTCTATTATTGATCAAGCGGGTAAGCATGTTTTATTGGCAAATAGTCAGCAAGATAACGCCAAAGAGATTGAATATATAAAGCGCTTTAATCAAAAGCGTGTTGAAGGGATATTACTGTACGCAACGCATTTAGACTCTGCATTGGTCAAAGCAATTAAGGAATCTAATGCTCCAGTCGTATTAATTGGCCAAGACGGCTCTTTATTTAATATTCCCAGCATCATTTATGATGATGTTAGCGTCGGTTTTAGTGCAGGGCAAAGACTTATTGAAGCAGGAGCATCAAACATAGGTTTTATTGGCGTGAATAGCCAAGATATTGCTGTTGACCAATGTCGTTTTCAGGGATTAGCGCATTTTTTGCAGCATTCAAAGCAGATTGATCCACTTTTTCATAGCCGTGGGGAGTTTACTATTGAATCTGGCTACCAGCAGACAAAACAACTGTTGCTTGACTGGCCACAATTAGATGGATTGTTTTGTGCCACAGATAGAATAGCAATCGGTGCGATGAAAGCTATCTCTGAATCCAACAAAGTATCTGGTAAAGATATAAAAGTGCTTGGGGTTGGTAATGATGAGTTAGCTCAAGTATGCACGCCTAGCTTATCAACATTTAATTATGCCTTTGATTTTACAGGTAAAAAAGCGGCGCAAATGTTACTGGATTTAATTGAAAATAAACAGGCCGTAGTTAGTAAACTGGTGATGAGCTTTGAAAGTATCTCTCGTCAAAGTTGTTGATTTTTTCACGCAAAGCAAAGTAGATAGCTGCTTTGCTTTGTAAATTATAATCTAGGCATTTGCCTAAACTAAAGCTACCTAGCTATTGCAAATCTATTCGCTTTCACATACTCTGCAAACGTTCCCAAGTTTTATTAACTGTTACAGGTGATGTATGTCGTTATTATCAATTATTAAAGAGTGTGGTGGTATCAGCAATGTGGTTCGTGTCCTGAACCCTGATTCCCGTATTATTATTGAGATCTTAGATTTCGATTTATTGTCCAGTCAGGTAAAACAACAAGCTTACAATTTACAGTTAAAGCAGGTTACTTATAGTAAAAATGTAATTGAAAATAAAGATGAATTTGAATCTCAATTATTACAAGTCGGCCGGCTAATTGCGCAGCAACAGTTACAAGATATCACGCCTTATATAAAGCCAGTTGAATGTGAGTACCGTCCCGATTGGCATATATCTCCGCCGCAAGGTTTGTTAAACGATCCAAATGGTTTTATTTATCATCAGGGACAATACCACTTGTTTTATCAGTGGTATCCCTATGCTTGCGCGCATAAAGATAAGTATTGGGCGCATTTAACCAGCAAGGATTTAATTAACTGGCAGTGGCAACCGGTCGCATTAACACCATCTGACTGGTTTGATAGCCACGGTGTTTTTTCAGGTCATGCTGTCAGTCAAGATGATGAATTAATGTTGTTCTATACGGGTAATGTTCGTATTGATGAACAAAGAGACAGGCACACCACTCAATGTTTAGCGACTTCAACAGATGGAATTCACTTTACTAAACACGGACCTGTTGTACCTGAGCTGCCGCCGGGTGTCACACCGCATTGCCGCGATCCTAAGGTTATTCGTCATAATGATCGTTGGTTAATGTTGTTAGGTGCACAGCGTGAAGATGAAATCGGCCGCCTAGCGATTTACCAGTCAGAGGATCTCAAAACTTGGACATTCCTAGCTCTGTGTGGTGATGAGTTAGGTGATTTTGGTTATATGTGGGAATGCCCTGATTTTTTCACTTTAAATAAACAAGATTTTATTGTTATTGGTCCGCAAGGCATTGAATCGCCAAATAAGAGCCATACCGTTGCCCATCATAATGGTATTGTGAAAGCGACACTTGATGAAAGCGGCAAAGCACTGTTGTCTGATTTCCAACATCTAGATTATGGTTTTGATTTTTATGCGCCGCAATCCTTGCAAACCCCTGACGGCCGTAGAATCATGACCGCCTGGATGGGACTGCCTGATGAAGTCGATCACCCGAGTTCAGATAATGGCTGGATTCACCAGTTAACCACGTTTCGTGAGTTGTCATACGCAAATGGCAAATTGATACAAACACCGATTAAAGAACTGGAAAAATTACGTCGCGAGCATGTTGTGCTGCCGCAAGACGAGCCTTCTTTTGATCTGGAAAGTAAGGCATTTGAATTAAAAGTTTCAATGGAGTGGGGGGGGGCGCTGCGTTTACATCAATCCGATCAGGGGTATTGTGAAATTCGCTTAGATAAAGCAACTCAGACACTGTTTTTCGACAGATCTAATACTCTGTTGCGTGAAGGTGATACCCTGCGTGAATTAGCCCTTCCACATTCAGACTCGGTTCAATTACAGATATTATCAGATACTTCTTCTCTCGAAGTTTTCATTAATAACGGTGAAGCGGTTATGTCGGCTCGTGTTTTTACTGCTAAGGATGCAACCAAGATCAGTCGCGCAGGTGAGGTGGATATACTAGATTGCTGGTTATATTGAATCAGAGCTGCTTTCAAGGCAGATGTTTTTTAGCTATATAAAAAATCCGAGTATAAGAACTCGGATTTTTTGTTTCTAGACAAAGGTTCATACCTAGGAACTTTAGCTTTTTACATGCAATACTCATCTATCGCAGGACTGAGCCTACTATCGAGCAGATTATTACCAAATAACAATCATACTATTCACATAGTTATAAAATTACTTCTGTCCATCGACTTTTGCGTTATCATTTTTCAAGATAAATAATTAATAAGTCTGTGGTTGCTGAATTTACTAGTTTGCGCACTGAAGATAATAGATGACTCCAGAAATTATGATGGTGCCCGCAAACTAATAGATCAACATCCATTTCTTTAACTGTTGTTTTTAGTGTATCGTTTAAATCACCCATTACAACCAAAGTGCTTGTAATCGGATAATCAGCCTGTTCGGCTAATGCTTGTAACTCTTCCTGCAATACGCTTTTTTCTTTCTCTTCAGCTGCTACCTTATCAAATTTTGGTTTAGTTAGCCCCATGGTGCTTACGTTCGCTATGGAACTTACATAACTAGCATCAACATAAATAAATGAAAGTTTAGAATCAGTATCTCTAGCTAACGACACAGCTTTATTGATCACTACTTCGCTGGATTTAGATAAATCAACAGCAACTAAGATATGTTTATAGCTCATTGTATTTCTCCCTGTTAGATCTCTTCTCAATAATAGCCAACACATAAAATAAGTAATTTAAAAGGTTAAAACTAACCTTAAGATTGTTATGAGTTTGATTCCTAGCATGCAATTAGTCACCACTAAGTGGTTAGTCAAAGTAACTTTAAATCGTTACCGACAGTTTTGTGAAATTACAATAACTAGTTTCTAAACCCATCTTTTATCAGTATTAATTTATTTTATGTAATACAAAATCACATAATTAATACGTTTAGTTTTAGTCTAGCACTAGTATTGGGTTTGTCATTTTCGCGTGATCTTTTAATGATCTATATCAGTATTTGTATTTAATAGTGACTGTGTCGTTCTGGGATTGTTTCAGTCGGAATTAATCGCTACTCCATATACACAGGATAACGGTGGCAGACGGCAGAGCATCAAATGAGTGGGTTATTGCAAATGCCTTTGCAGGAACTTTCTGGATTGGTATTTCACATAAGGTAGATAGATAATAGAGCTGTAATGGCCGGAAAACAGGTAGATGGCCTCAGGATTGCCGATTTTCTCTTTTAGTTCCTCCCCCTTGTGGAAAGGAACAACACTGTCGAAGCGGGCCAATATCATCAGAGTCTTATCGGCATCTATATACTGCGCATAATTTATCGGATCGCATTCGATCTTTTCAGACAACTCCTGCTGAAATTCCTCTACACTCAGTTTTCTTTCCGCTAAGAGTATTTCCCGATCTTTTTTAATCGTTTTTTTATCTGTGTGGGCGAGGATGTACGGGATATCGCCAGCTGCTAGGGCAATGACACCAGTGGTAACCCGTTTATCCAGGGCACTGATTAACGCCGCCTTGATCCCTCCCATGCTGACTCCGAACACGCCGATTCGTGAAGCATCAAGTTCCGATCTGCTCTCAATCCAGTCGATAGCCTGTTTGTGATCGAAGACAATCTGGCGCATGATATTATTTATCTGCTTCATGTATTCCATTTCTTTATATTTTTTTTGCCTGTGTACCACTGCCGTTGCGAAGCCGTATTCGGTAAAGTAGCGGGCAAAGGAAGACGCTATTTTATTGCTACCTCCGTGGATCGGCAGTACTAGGATCACGGGGACTTTTTCAGCAGAGTCGATGGCGTAATAATCAATGGTAATATCATGTTGTAGTTGCAGGATGTTATGATTTGACGGAAAGGTGATCTGTTGCAAGGTATAATGACTGTTTTTCTCAAGAAGCTTATTTGTGTAGCTGCCTTGGTATTTGTGGTAGGCATAACTTGCTTGCGTTTTTTCAGGAATAGCTAGCGGGCCGGAATAGTCAGGATCTGCCGAGAAGTGAGTACAGCCGGCCAGAAAAAGGGAGAGGGCGATAAAGGTCAACAGAGATAAATAGTTTGTCAGGTTAGCTTTTGCCATAATCCCTCTGCTGATTTGATTCTCCCCGCTCTGATGAAACCGGGAGCCTAATTTATCGTGGATAACATAATCATAGTTTTAAAAAGACAAAAGACAAAAGGCAAGCGCCCCCTCTAGCGCGTTTAACCTGTTATTAAGGTGATTGCTTTAAGGTTTATAACCAGCCCAAATCATAGCGAATTTGCTGATTAAAATAACAAAGCAAAGCAAATCGACTAGGTAATTTCTTTCCATTTTTCTTGCTATGAACAGTTTTCACTTTAACTTTCTTCCATTTTTAGTTTTCCACCGTAGAAATCATCAGATTTATGATTTACACCACAATCTCAATCATGCATAACCATAATTTTGACCAAAACACTTGTGTAACCTGCTGAAATACTTACATTGTATTTTTAGACTTATATTTATAGATTTATTTAGAAATGCATCTGCATAACTTTGCCAGCGGAAAATCAATTTTCAATAACTCGTGTGTGCCAACTAACTGTTTTTATTACTTGATCTGATCTACATTTTACCAATAAAGCAAATTTTGAATGTGTATTAGTAAGAATGTTGACTAATACTTTTGTTATGTTTTTAGAGAGTTTTAATAAAAACTATTACAAACGAATTTGGAGTGTCAGATGACAGATAAAAAAGAGGACAAAAGCACGTGGGCTATTGGTGGTGGCGTGTTAATGGGTATTGGTGTCGGGTTCTTTTTTCTTCAAGCATCTGCTTTAGCTTTCGTTGGTTCTATCTTGACGGGTTTGGGGATAGGTTTGATAATTACCGCAATGATTTCAAGCAGAAATAATAAAGACAGATAACTCGTGCGTGCAGTGTCGATATGATCCTAGGACAAGCTTTACCTTTTTTGAGATTTAATTACAGCTTTTGGCAAAGCGAGAAAATGAGCATACAGATGCGTTATTACCTTGGTTTTTCTCAAGGGATGCTATTTTTAACTATAACTTACATTCAACTTCAAATAGTTGTAAATAAGAGTAATCCTCACCAATGAAAATATTAGTTTATCAGACAGAAGCCGAGCTCTTTATTGCGTAGTAGCTGTTACACTTGGAATATGAGTTCTGGGTGAAGAATTGAAAAGCAATCGTATTTAATAATGCAGATTACAGTACAGATGATAATTAATAATAAAATTACATTGTAAGCAGTTTTTGTAAGCAATTTAAGGGCAATAATGGCGCCAGTTAAAATGACAAAAATCACTTTTATATTGATCTGCTTTTTCTGCATAAATAGTGCATATGCCATGACTGAAAAGGCTTATGTAGTATTTACCGCAGGTCTCAATGACATAGTTAGCAAAGATAAAGGTGGTTATGCTGAATTAGCATCATTATTGGAAATTCAAAGAAAAAAGCCTGCACCAACATTTTTTGTTTTTGGCGGCGCCAGCCTTTTCCCGAGTATTTTATCCTCTTTTGATCATGGAACTCATATTATTGATCTGCTCAATAGTTTAGAGCCCGATGTAATGGCCGTTAATAATGGCGATTTTGCTTTTTCTGAAGATGAATTGTCATTACGCACTTATGAAGCTGCTTTTCCGATTGTGCAAAGTAATATTGTAGAAATATCTACAAAACAGAACTTAGATGGTCTGCTGGATTCAGTGATTATGCAGCAAGGCCCTTATAAGTTTGGTTTTATATCGTTAATGGATGAGATAGTCATTGAAACGTACAACTTAACACGTATCAAAATAAAAAATCCTCGTTTAGCAATTGAAACTGAAGCAGAAAAATTACGTAAAAAAGGAGCTGATTTTGTTATTATGCATTATCGGGGAAGTGATCTTAACAGTATTGATTTTTTAAATGACGGCTCTGTGGATCTAGTCTTACGGAAAAATGATCGTATAAAGCTGTTAACAGATAACAAGCTACAAAAACATCCTCAGCAAATATTTTTAACAGAAACTGATCAGGTTGCCGTTATCGAATTGAGCTGGCAAAAAAATAATCCTAAAACATTAACAGTACAATGGCAGGCAAAGAATCTTTCTTCATATCCTAAAAATCCAAATGTACAGCGGCAAATAGACAACTATACCGGCCAATTGAATTTATTACTTGATGAAATAATCGGTGTTACAACTACAGATATAGATACTTCGCTTTTAAGTTTACGGACAAAAGAAAATGCTTTCGCAAATTTAGTTACCGATTTAATGAAAAAACACAGTAATGCCGATGTCGCGCTTATTAACGGCGGTGCAATTCGCAGCGAAAGTTTTTATCCGCGAAACAGTAAAATCAGCCGAAGAGATATTATAAAAACACTTCCTTACCGAGACACTGTTGTATTATTAGGCGTTAGCGGAGCACAGTTAGTGAGTGCATTAGAAAATGGTTTTTCTCAAGTGGAAAATATGAAAGGCCGTTTTCCGCAGGTTTCAGGTATGAAAGTCGTTTATGATTCTCAAGCTGAAATTGGCCAGCGTGTTGTTTCTGTCATTATTAATAACAGTCCGCTGCAACCGTTAAAGCGTTATAAACTGGCTACTTCAGATTTTCTTGCTGACGGTGGTGATGGTTATCTGATATTTAAACAAAGCAACCCGCTTACTTATAATCAGCAGATGTCAAAATTATTGTCAGACATCCTGATTAACGAACTGCGATTAACTAACACTATATCACCAAAAATAGAATCCCGAATAGTAGATGCAGGCAAACGCACAACGGAACAGCCATGAGTATTGTGAAGAAAAATATCGCAAAGGGCGATCAACAAACCCCTTTAAAATCACAATCAACAACAACTCGTGGCCGTCGATACTCCCTTGCGACAATAATCACCAGTGTATTTATCAGCATTGTTTTTTTATTTATGGCGGCGATGGCATTATCCTATTACCGCCTAATCAGCTTTCAATCTATTCTTTCTCATATAACTGAAGATTCTTTTCCTGAAATTACTTATTCAAGAAATCTTCATAACCAAGCCAATGAACTGCTTTATTTGAGCAGTCACCTAACCAATGCAGGCAATAATGCAACACTGCGAATAGCAAAGCAAAGCATTGAAAGTAAGCTCCAAAATATTCAGAAACAAATAGTTGAGAAAGACAGTAATATCTATTTGACCACTCAACTGAATGTTATTAGTAATGAATTTTCAAATTTATATGATTTAGTTAAGCAGAAACTCTATATACAAGGACAGATAAAATCTGGCCAAAATAGCATGTACACACTTCATGAAAAGATGTTCAGGCTCTCACAGAAAACAAGAAAAGAACTGAACAATAATTTAGCAAGTACAGCTTGGACATTAGCTTATTCAGAGATAATAACCTTCGCGAGTAAAGCATTGATAAAGCTTAGATTACAAGAGGTAAGGCAAACCTTTACTCAAGTTAGTAATAAAATAGAATCACTCAATAAAGGTTTAATTTCGCTACCAAAATCAAGCCAAACAAGCGCTGAATCTTTAACTTTTCAGCTGCAGCAATTACTGCTGGAAAATGATGGTCTGTTGCTACTGAAAATTGAGCAGTTACGTATTTCAGGCCGTGTTATTGGGCGAGGTAATTTTGTGAAAAATTTGGTTGATGATTTTTCTCGCGTGGCTGAATTTAAGTCTTATCAAATAAATGAATCGGTAATTGAAGAGACAAATTCGATAATTGCTCGCGCGGCAACAGAAGCAAAACTGATGAGCCTCGCTTCAATATTAGTATTGCTTGTTCTTTTTTTTGTCATTGATTTTATCAAAAGGCGTTTCGTTGAACGTGTTGTGACACTTAATAAAAATGTTATTACTCGACTTAAAGGAGGCGATATAAAACTGGATGCCAGCGGTAACGATGAAATTTCTGATATTGCAGAGGCATTTAATTTCTTTGCAGAGAAGATAGAAGAGCAAAAACAGGTATTGCATGCTCTTTCCTTAACCGATGGTTTAACTGGGCTACCTAATCGCCGTGCTTTGGATCAAAGGCTGAGTAACGATTTACAGACTGCAACTCGAAATAAATGGCCAGTGGTGGTTATGTTAATGGATATCGATTTTTTCAAAAAATATAATGATACTTACGGCCATTTAGCTGGAGATGATTGTTTAAAGGAGGTAAGTGCAGCACTATTACGCTGTAAAAAACGTTCGACGGATTTTGTTGCACGTTACGGCGGCGAAGAGTTTCTTTTTATTTTACCCAATACAAAACCTGATGGCGTACAAAAGGTTGCTGATAATATTCTTGCAGAGGTTAATGCTTTGAATATATTACACCAAGGAAGTAGCGTTGCATCACACGTTACACTGAGTATTGGTATTGCAGGCTTCCATCATCAAGATAATCTAGATAGTACCCAGCTGCTTGAGAACGCGGATCGCGCATTATACAAAGCTAAAAACAGTGGAAAAAACTGCATTTGTTATTACCAGTAAAATTCGCCAATAGGCCAAATACAATGTTTAATCCGAGGGCTCTGAATTGTGTTTGTCAATGAATGGCTACCCATAACGCCAGAAATAGCACTTCATCGCAAAAGGTGGCAGCAGGGTCGTTAAGGCAATCACGATAACCATTCCTGCGTAAACTTCGTTGTTGAAGATTCCGCTCACCCTGCCCAGTTCGGCAAAGATAAGTCCAACTTCTCCGCGTGGCATCATAGCCATACCTACCATCCACCGGGTTGGCCATTTTTCCTTGATAAGAAGTGCACCTATCAATTTTCCTGCTAAAGCAATCACCAACAGCGACAGGGAGAATGACCAGATAAAAGATGAACTCCAGTCAATTTCACGCAGATTCAGGGACAAGCCCACATACACAAAAAAGATCGGTGTAAACAATTGAATGATGGGGCGCATCTGTTTTTCAATGCGCCCGGCAAATTCAGGGTCGGCATGAAGCGCGATGCCAAAGGGAAAAAAGAATCGCCGCGATAATGCCAGTCCTGCGGCAAAACCGCCTAACAGTTCCGGCGCTCCAATCTCATGAGCCAGCCAGGCAAAGAACAATACCAGAGATACAATCGTCGTGGGAATTAAGCCGGGAATGGCGCTGACAATATCGAAGCGTTTAACCACCAACGACATCAGCTTGGCCGCCACCGGTGCCAGCACGAAAAAGGCCGCTACAAAAATCAGCACCTTGCCGGCATTGGCAAAACTGATACCTCCGCCCGTGGAAAACTCAAACAACAGCGCCAACAAAACCACGCCCATAATATCATCCAGCACCGCAGCGCCTAGAGCGATCTGTCCTTCGCGTGACTGTTGGCGTTTTAAATCGGAAAGTACTCGCACAGTGATACCAATACTGGTTGCTGTTAATGTGCCGCCAATAAATAGAGACACCAGCAATGAGAGTTCAAAAATCCAATAACTCAGTGAGAAAGCCAGCAGCAAGGGCAAGACAAAACCGGAAAAGGCCACCAATACAGATTCTGTGCCAGTACGCGCCAGACGTCTGAGATCTGTCCCCAGCCCCACCTCGAATAACAACAAGATGATGCCGATTTCCGCCATCAACTTGATCGCCAGACTCGGCTCCAACCACCCTAACAGACTAGGACCCAGTATCACGCCCGCCATCAGTTCGCCAATCACTGATGGCAATTTCAGCTTGATCGCCAGCTCAGCGAGAACTCTCGCTGCCAGCAGGATAATCAGCAAATAAAGAAAAAAAGTGTGAGTCTCCATGGCATCTCGACAGTTTTAGTTATGCGACAACCACAATATAATCCAGCATCGTCCTTCATTTCAGCTTAGCTTTTTTCAACAAAATCGCAATTTTACCATGCTGGTTAATGTCACTCTTGTTTTTCCTTTCAATATAACGCTAAATCGTTTGCAAGTTTTGGCAATTATTAGCTTTACAAAATGTACGTTTTCTCGATATGAGCTATCGTTATAATTAAAAAAGGGAATTTGGAGGTTAAGATGAGAGTGGAAGAGTCTGCTGATTTTAGTTACCTGGATACAATGGCGTGTAAAACTGAAGTGCATTTACAAATATTAACAGCAACACAACCAATTCGTTTAAAGTCGCGGTTAATTGGTGTTGATCCTAATATGTCGATTATTTTAGCTATGAATAATGATCAAGAGTGGCAAGCCGCAAAAAACTTCATTTGTGAGGGGCAGGCAGGGATCATTAGGTTGTTAAATAGTGAGGAACCAGAAGCAAGTATTTTTGCCTTTTATAGTAGCATTCAGAAGATAATGACTGCTGCCGGTCAGTGGTTAGTGATGGATTACCCCAAAAAGCTTCAGAGAGTCGCACTTAGAAAATATGCCCGTTTTCCAATTCATGTTAAATGCGGCATTTTTGATAAAAAGCTAGAACGTGAGCTTAGCAATGGTTTTTTACAAGATATATCGATTCATGGCTGTGCATTTATTGGCTCATTACTAGAAGGTTGCGAGCCTGATGCAAGCTATCAACTGCAGGTTAAGCATGAAGGCGACAAAGAGGCTATTAGCGTTCCAGTTTCAGTAAAAAACATTCACAATACGGGAGGCCAGTCAGAACAAATACGCTACGGTTTCGCTTTTTTGGAAGATTGCCGAGCAACGCAACACTTCATTCAAAAAACCATTTTTTATTTTCTATTACATTGGGAATAAGGTTCGACAGCAGAGAAACTTATTTTAGGGATACCCCCTTAAATTAAGTCTACTATAGGGAGGCAGGTTGATGGGAACTCAAGATCTTTCGCTGGTTATAACCGGCCCTGGTGGTGAAGGTGTTATTGCTGCGGGTGAATTGCTGTTAAAAACAGCCGCACAGATGGGCTATTATGGTTTGCTCAAAAAGAGCTTTGGCGCGCAGATCCGTGGCGGAGAATCTTCTGCAATGCTGCGCTTCTCTACCGAGAGCGTTGAATGCTTAGGCTCTGTTTTTCAGTTAATGCTGGTGATGGATTGGAAAATTATTACCCCCTTTATTGATGAGCTTGCATTTAATAAAGATACGCTGATTATTTGTGATCAGCAGTCTGCTGAAATTCCTGAAGCGATCATAAACAGCCAGGCACAAGTTTGCCGGATACCACTAACCAAGTTGGCTAAGCAACTGAAAACACAAATAAATATGATTGGTGTTGGCTTGTTAGCTCAGCTATTAGGTTTACCCGTTGCGCAGTTAGCTGCAATCACTAAACAACAGTTTCAGCACAAAGAGGTAGCACTGATCGATTCCGCAATTACCGGTATCGAAACAGGCTACAATTACCAGTTACCAGTGGAGTTTACGGCGCTTTCCAATTTAGACTCGCATACAAAAAACTACTGGCTGTACACCGGCAATCAATTAATTGGCCTTGGTGCTTTAAAAGCAGGCATTCGTTTTGTTGCGGCTTATCCCATCACGCCGGCAACCGACTTGCTGGAATGGTTGGCAGTTAACCTGGATAAAGTCGGCGGTACGCTGGTACAAGCCGAAGATGAACTGTCGTCAATCAATATGATTATCGGTGCTTCTTATGGCGGTGTTCCTGCTTTAACTGCGACCTCAGGTCCTGGTTTATCCTTGATGTCGGAAGCATTAGGCCTTGCTATCGCCAGTGAAATTCCTTTGCTGGTGGTTAATGTGAATCGCGGCGGTCCCTCTACTGGCATTCCTACAAAATCTGAGCAGAGCGATTTAAACCAGGCACTATTTGCTATGCACGGTGACGCTCCCCATATTGTTACTGCACCAATTGGTATCTCAGATTGTGCTTTTACCAGTGGTTGGTCGGTCAATTTAGCTGAGCAGTTACAATGTCCGGTCATTATGTTGTCTGATCAGTTTATTGGACATTCAATTGTTGCGACAGCAAAACCGCCATTTTTCCAGCGCACAGCGGAGCGTGAAACAGCGCAGCCAGATGACAACTATCAGCGCTACTTAAATACAGAAAGTGGAATTTCTCCCATGGCAATTCCAGGTATGGCTAATGGTATGTATACAGCAGACGGTCTTACCCATAATGAGCAAGGCCACCCCTGTACATTAGCCAATATTCAGCAACAGCAACTGGACAAACGTCAGCGGAAATTACTGCAGTATGATTATGGGCCTCATTGGGGGCAGGTTGATCATTGTGGTGATATAAAAATCATCTGTTTTGGTTCAATCCGTTCTATTATTTTTGATGCATTAACCCCTTTAACAAATAAAGGGATAGATGCTTCACTGATCGCGTTACGACTGTTGGCACCGTTACCAATAAAACAGCTGCAAGGAGCGTTATCTGCTGCAACGCATATTATCGTTATTGAGCAGAATCATGGCGGCCAATTATTCCACTACCTGGCATCGCAGCTCTTTTATCAAGCTGGCTTTTCTGCCAAGTTACACTCCTTTGCCAAACCGGGGCCGGTTCCATTTAGCAGCGCAGAGATCGTTCAATTTGTAGAGCATGCCACTTTATTGAATAAACAAGGGGAGACGGCTAATGACTAAAGAGAATCCTCGTTTTTATAAATCGGAGAAAAAACCGATTTGGTGCCCAGGCTGTGGAGACTTCACTGTTTTAACTTCGATTGCCAAAGCGTTATCGCAACTGCAGTTAACCCGTGAGGAGGTGGCCATTATTTCAGGCATAGGCTGCTCATCTCGTTTGCCCGCTTATACATCAGTTTATGGTTTTCACGGAATTCACGGACGTGCGCTACCCATTGCAACCGGCCTAAAAGTGGCTCGGCCTGAGCTAACCGTGTTAACCGTGAGTGGTGATGGCGACTGTTTTTCTATCGGAACCAATCACTTTATCCATGCTTGCAGGCGTAATGTAGATATGACGCTGATAGTGATGGACAACCATATCTACGGCATGACCAAAGGCCAAGTATCACCAACTACTGAGATAGGCTGCGACGATAAGCTTTCTGCACATGCTACTGATATTCAACCCCTGCAACCACTGGCGTTAGCGTTAATATCTGGTGCGTCCTATATTGCTCGGGCTTATTCGGGAGAGCCTGCACAATTAACAGATATACTGGTAGGGGCGATTCAACATCCCGGGTTTTCCTTTATTCATGTGTTATGTCAGTGCGTAACTTACTGCCCGGAACAAAAAGGCTGGAAAAAGTTAGTACAACCCTTTGCTGAAACGACTTCTGATTACGCTAAAGCCAATCAAATTATTGAGCAGGATAATGGCTTGCAAACGGGAGTGGTTTATAACAATTCTCGTACGGTTTGGCCAAAAGAAAAAACTCAAGTCAGAGTAAAATCAGTTGATGAACTGGATAAGCAGTTTATTAAGTAGCTATTTTGTAGGTAACGGCTATATCCATGTTACTTCGAGCTGAGTCCTGATAAAGCACCTTGAGGTATCATGGGTATATATCCCCCATATTTTTCTAAAAAAAAGCCACCCATTTGGGTGGCTCTTTGATCTGTCTGGCTGTTAAACCTAGAACTTAAGTTCTAGGTCAAGTTGCTTGTCGAATTTAGGAAGTTTTATGCTGAGTTTTGAACCCTCTTGAGTAAACTCTAGGTTACCTAAGCTTGATGCTACCGTTTGAACTTTCTGATCTGAAGGTAAGATCCAGTCGATATTATTTATAGTTAATTCACTGCCATTCATGCGAGAAAGTTGCACTTGTTTTTTCTTGCTTTGCAGGCGGATCTGCTGGTAATCCCCTTGTAAATAAGCCGTGCTTGAACCGTCATCATCATACCAATTGAAGCTTTGTTCACCAAAACCGAATATTTTTAAGGTATTGGCTTTATTTACGCTTTCAGGAACCAACGCACCTTGTTTAGCAAATAATGGAAGGGTGAATAGCTTGTTAATGTAAAGCTCCTGTTTAATCCATTGCCCTTTAGAAACGATTTTTTCTCCTGAGCGAAAGTCAAACCAAGTGCCTTTAGGAAGGTAGATGGAACTACTTTGTTCACCTTGTTTCGCAATTGCAGAACCGACTAGGAATGGGCCGACCATTTTTATCTGACCAAGATTTTTAGCTTGATCATCATGAGGGTAATAGTACTCCAAAGATGGGAATACTGGCTCAGCTTCTGAGTAGGCTCTATAAGCTAATGAATAATAATAAGGTAATAATTTATAGCGCAGGTTGATATTGGCTCGGTTGCTATCCATATCACCTATACGATCTGGCGTTGTCTCTTTACAGTTACATAGGTTTTCTGTATGTGCTCGTACAGGAACTTCATACAAACTTGAATATGCAAACCATTGCGTATATAACTCGCTCATAGCTTGTTCTTTAGTTTTTTCACTGTCTGAATTCTTAAGTGCTTTACGATGAAAGCCTCCGATATCAGAGCCGTAATAGTCTAAACCAGACCACATCATATGCGTTTGTTGCGGCATTTGTGCTGCTAGAGAACCAAAATCGCTGCCAGTATCGCCAGACCAGATAACGGCACCTAGTGCCTGCATACCCATACCACCAGAACGAGACATCATAAATGGACGTTTTTCTGGAGTATTACGTAAATAACCATCAAAAATGCTTTGTAGCCATAGCATATTGAATGAGTTATGGATCATTTCATGATCAAGCCCATCACCATATTTGAAATTGGGATTATGCATTTCCGGTTCACCAAGATCGGTCCAATGGCCTGTTACACCAGCATCAACTAGCGCTTGACGGCGGTAGTTATGCCAGAAATCACGACCGGCTTTATTGCTCCAGTCCATCATCCCGCCTTGTCCCCACCATCCAGAATCTTCGTTCACATCAAGACTTTTTCCGTTATTATCGTGAGCAAGAAAACCTTTTTTATCCAGTACCTTGTATTCATCTAAACCTTTGGCAATATAGGATTCTTCGATCACAATCAGGTCAATACCGGCTTTTTTATAGGCTGCTATTTTTTGTTTTGGTTTAGGGAAGTTTTCACGATCCCAAGTGAGGCTGCCCATTTGGCTGTTTTCATCTTCGGTAATGCCACCAAACCATTGCAGATCAAGTACTACGCCACTAACTGGAAAGTTGTTTTTCTTAAGCGTTTTTAGTTTGTCATCCAGTTCGGCCCAATTTTCATAGCCGTATTCTGAAGCCCATAAACCAAAGGCTGATTTTGGCGGCAGTATCGGTGTACCGGCCATTAGCATGTAACTACGGCGAATATCTGCCAGAGTTTCCCCTGTCAGGACGTGCAGTTTAAAATCACCATTATCGACATCTAACTTATAAGGTGCTTCACTAAAATCCCAGTTCTGCGGGTAGCGGTTATCGAGAATAAGTGCAAAAGGTTGTTTATGCGCACTTTCAGGGAAATCGAAATAAGCAATAGGGAACAGGGTGTTACCATTGAATCCATTATTAAATGGACCCATAACATTTTTACCATGTCGCTTGTTACCCAAACGGTTAGCTTTTGTCTCACCTGGGTTTACATATTCTTGTCCTAAACCAAGTACTGAACTTGCATCAGTTTTTAGATAAGCACTTTTTTCATTGCCTTTTTGTGAACCTGAGCATAACTCAAACAACAGGTTTTCTGGTGAGGATACCTGCAGACATTGATTGTTAAATTTGGCTATCAATTGTGGAGTCTTATTGAGTTCTGGTAATTTCAACCAGCTTTGCTGTGTAAATGAATTTTGATCTTGGTGATGCTCGCCGTTACTCATAATTAGGCTTAACAGTGGGTTTCGTGCCTCAATTCCGTAGCTGATAGCGGGCAACATCGCTTTGCTGGTTAAAGTACTTGCCAAGGCATGCTGCTTGCCAATGGTCTTATCTAATGCATTTTCAAACTCAGAAAGGTTAGCAAACTTTACATTGCGTATCGGTTTTAATTTATCTTTCTCTTCCTTGGTTAATTCCTTGCGCATGCGGAATAAAGTGGAAGCATTCAACTTATATGCTTGTTCGTTGGCCAACCATTGAATGTCGGCCCATATTTGGCTACTAAAAAGTAGGGTTAAAAATAATACAAAAATACGCATTACGCAGTCCTTGTTGAGTTTTTATAGGTATGGCGAGGAAGATAATGATTTTGTAATATAGTGGCAAGGAAATTTGCGGACTGGGTCATGTTTTTAAAAAGAGTTGTGAGCTGACGTTTAAATTTATGCCGCACTCTTTCCTTTGCTAGCGGATTTACTCTTTTCTGGATTAAAACTCACTTGAGCAATGATCTCTCTGTTTTTTCCGTTTTTTTATTCCTATTCTAGCGGATAATGGCACGTCCTGCTTTTGTGTCGCATGATTTAGATTCTGCATGTGACTATATTAAATCGTCATACAGTGCGGGTACAATCCAGTTATATCGATAGCTTAATATAGAGCGGGAGAATATAGATAAATAGTTTCTTATTTTCTCCATAATTCTTCCTTATTTATTTTTTATAGTTACATCATCGAATCGCCGTTTGCTGCGGCTATTTATTTTTAAGGGAATTTGTGATGAAAAAAACTATCAAAAAACAAAGCAAACAAGCAAAAATCAAGCTATCTAAAGTCTGTCTTACTATTGTTCTTGCAGGATTAAGTACAACCAGCACTCTTTCATTTGCAGTAAAAGATGCAGATAACTCAACTAGTGCGGCAAACCAACTAACCTATCCAATAGTAGATAGCAATCAAACCGCATGTTTTGGGCTTACGGACACACTTTCAACTTGTCCGGCAAAAGGCGATGATGGTTTCGGTCAAGATTCTCAGTATCAAGGTTTTGCTGCAAGCTATAGCAATAATGGTAACGGCACAGTAACAGACAATAATACTCAGCTAATGTGGGTTCAAACTATCGATACTAATGGTGATGGGGAGATCACTGTTAAAGATAAGATGACTTATGATGATGCAATGGATTATGCGAAAAATCTTAAGCTAGCTGGTTATGCTGATTGGCGTATCCCAGATATTAAAGAGCTGTATTCGTTAATGATGTTTGATGGTGAAGATCCAAGCGGGCTATCTGCTAAAGGTAATTACGCCCTTGTTCCATTTATCGATAATTCTTATTTTGGATATAATTCTGGTGATACAGATGCTGGTGAACGTTTAATTGATTCTCAATATCTTAGTCGTACAAAATATGTTTCAACTACTATGAGGGCGGATGAAACCGTTTTTGGTGTGAACTTTATTGATGGCCGAATCAAAGGCTATGGCGTAACTATGCCCAGAGGAGCTGAAAAAACTTTCTATGTTTTGGCGGTGCGTGGCAACACAGATTATGGCGTTAACCAGCTGGTGGATAACAATAACAGCACTATTACTGATACAGCTACCAAGCTAACTTGGCAGAAAGGGGATAGTGAGCGTGGAATGGATTGGAATTCGGCGCTTCAATATTGTGAAAACCTAACGTTAGCGGGAAGCCGTGACTGGCGATTGCCTAATGCGAAAGAGCTGCAATCTATCGTCGATTACACTCGCTCGCCAGATACAACAGATAGCGCCTCTATTGATAGCTTGTTCGATACCACAAGTATTATCAATGAAGCTGAAAAAATTGACTACGCTAACTACTGGAGTAGTTCAACACACTTAAATCTACATGGCGGGCAGAATGCTGCGTACCTTGCTTTTGGTCGTTCACTTGGGAATATGAATGGTAATTGGATTGATGTTCATGGTGCGGGGGCGCAGCGCAGCGATCCTAAAACAGGTGATGCAAGCCAATTTTCAGAAGGGCACGGGCCGCAAGGTGACGCGATTCGTATCAATAACTATGTTCGCTGTGTAACGGATGACAAGACTGAATTTGTTCAACAGCCTGCAACAGTTGAACGTGAAGCGGTTATTTTTACTCTTACTGGTAATGAAGCAGCAATTGCAGGTCAAAGAGGCACTGTTAATCGACAAGGTGTGGCTACTCAAAAAGGAAATAATCGTCAGCAAGGCATGAATAGTCAACAAGGTAGAGATCCGTTTACCATGCTAGATACGAATGGTGATGGCAAGTTATCTAAACAAGAAGCAAGAGGACCATTGGCTAACGATTTTGATCGAATTGATGTTAATGCTGATGGATATATCTCACAGTCTGAACTTCCAAAAAAGCATCCACGCAACTAACCATAAGTATCTGAACACTCACTAATCGGCTACATCAAATAAGGGATATTTATCTCCCTTATTTATGATTGCCAAAAGGTTTTTGGGGCCGGTAAATTATTAATTAGAGAACTTACAGATGAAAAGCCATCTGCCAAATCCGTTTGAGTATATAATGTAATAGTTGGCATAAGCCGTTTCAAATGGCAGGAGGCGAGGCGTTCTCTCTGTGCTCTGAAGCTTTTGTATAGTCGGATTAGGTTGCTATTTATCAGGGAAATGGGCCTGTTAATGAAAGAATTAAAAAGCATTATATACAGCATGACTTATGTAATACTGATTATTTTCCTGTTATCAAGTTATGCAAAAGATAATAATGATAGAGTCATTATTATCGCCACAACACCTGCAGCAGCAGGCACTTCAGCAGGCCCTTTTTTTCATAGCGAGGACACTAAACTATTAGCAGATAGAGCAGGTTATCGCGCCGAGTTATTGCTGCAGGCAGGTGAACAGTGCCATGCTAACATTAAATTTTTATTAGTTCCGTGGAAGCGGGCGCTCCATCTTGTCGAGCATGGTGGCGCAGATGCCGCATTTTCTTCGAGCTACAAAACGGAACGAGCTATCTATGGAGCCTATCCGATGAAGAATGGGAAACCCGATTCTTACAGGGCTGTCAGAGACTACTCATACTTCTTATTTACTGATAAGGAAAGTGACTTAAAGTGGAATGGAAAAGAGATAACGGGGTCGCGTAAAAAAATAGCTGTAGAACGTAGCTCTGCAGGTGTCGATATAGTGAAATCCCTTGGCTTGGAGCCAATTGAGATAAACAATGAAGACAAAATGATACTAATGTTGATTGCAAAACGGGTTGACGGCATAGTGGGGATTGAAGACAACGTCAAATTGGCGATTGCTCGTGCGCCACAACTTGCAAGCCAAATTGAAATACAGCAGCCGCCGCTCAAGTCAAAGCATGGATATGTCATGTTCTCCAAACGCTTCTATTATCAACATACACAGTTGGTTGACTGTTTCTGGGATGCTGTTGGTAAGATACGCGCATCAGCAGAATATAAGGAGCTGATCGCATCCTATAGCGATAAAAAATCAAGTGATTAGGTGCAATCAAAAACAGCTCGTTTGAGTATAGGGAAAATAAACACCCTTTTTGATTTGAGTTAGCTTATGGTTATCGTCCAATCGTCCAATCGTCCAATCGTCCAATCGTCCAATCGTTACATACGGGCCTCGTGGGAAGATCGATGTTTAGTCAAATTTGTGGAAACGTCCTGTTTCCACTTGCTAAATAAATCGATTGAGCAAAAAAAACTGTATCTCCTTATTTTTTCAAAAGTTTTTTAACAATTATTCACAACTTGCCGAGAAAATGTGCAATGAAATAGGCAGATTAAAGAATTTAGAGGAGTTTGCCAAAAGCAGAGATAAGAGGTAATTGAGCATTTTTTATAAGATCTGAATTACGAGTGCTAAAAATTAAAGTGTTATCTTAGTCACATTATTTTCCCTTGTAGCTTTTATTTACCCTGTAAACCCCACACAATAAGGGACCGGTCCCATTGCGGTATAGATATAAAAATAGAGATGGAACTACTCATAAAAATGGTCGCGGGCAAAAAAAATCACATAGCTTAGTCACTGCATTACAGGCTTACGCTTTGTGCTTAAAGATACAGATCTAGTCACCGGCTGAAGTAGCAGTCGTAAAAAATTGTTTCGCTAATGGTGAACAGTTTCAGGTAATAACAGCTTTAGTAGCCTGAATGACTGCAATCGCTTTGGCGATAGCTGGCGGTTACTCAGAGATAGGCACCATTTTATTGATTTGCAGACACAACAAATACCCTTTAATTTCAGATTTAAACTTCATGGAGATTCATTTATGACGCACAATAATGATAGGAATATTAGTAACCTTACTAAAGATACTTATGCATTAATTTTAGC
>NZ_CEZLMY010000056.1:0-8651 GCF_983033635.1 Psychromonas sp.
TAAGGTGTTTTTATCAAATAAGACTGTAAATGCTCAGGGCTAAGCCATTTATGCTAAGTTCAAGGCAAAAAAGCGCAGTTTAGTCGTTTAAATGAGCATTTTTCAACGCGGAAATAAGCTTAAATGGCAACGACCTGGGTAATTACATAATAACAAGGACGAAATAGCATGGCTGAAGAAGAAAATGAAGAGCTTTCGTTAGAAGATCAAGATAGCGCGCAAGGTGGAAGCAAAAAAAAGCTTATTATCATTATTGCAGCTGCTGTTTTGTTATTAGCTGCTGCAGTTGCCAGTTACTTTTTATTTTTTAGCGCTGAAAACGAGGCTGTAGCAGAGCAGACTGAGGAACAGGCTCCTGCGGATGATGCAAGCAATAATGTTACTGCAACTTATGTTGCGATGCCCCGTCCTTTTGTTTTTAATGTGCAGGATGGCAAGCGTGACCGCTTAGTGCAGATCAAGGTGCAACTGATGGTGCGTGGTAGTAAAAACGCAGAGTTAGCTAAAAAACATATTCCTTTATTAGAGGGAACATTAGTACGTGTATTTGGTGCTGCGACCGTTGAGCAATTACGTAGTCCGGCAGGTAAAGGACAACTTAGGATTTATTCATTAGAGGCGTTAAATGAAGCGACTTCTAGGGTTGAAAATAAAGCGTTAATTCATTCCGTACTGTTTACCGGCTTTGTTTTACAGTAGTTGTTTTATAAGAACTGAATTTTTCATGGCAGATCTATTATAGCAAAAGGGATTCGCAGCACTTAATGAAGTAAACGTAATATTAGAAAACAACGCATTAATTTATACCGTATAATTTGCCGGCTCTGTTTTACCGGCGTTGTTTTATCTGAGTAGGATTTCTGATGGCGGCTCTGTTATTGTTAAATGAATTAGAAGCGCTTAATGAAGTAACCGCAATATTAGAAAACAAAGCATTAATTTATGCCGTATTATTTGCCGGCTTTGTTTTACAGTTGTTGTTTTACAAGAATAGGATTTTTCATGGCAGATCTATTATCCCAAGACGAAATTGATGCACTCTTACATGGTGTTGATGATGTTGAAGAGGATGTCGTTGAAAGTGAAGGAGATGGTGATGAATCCCTTGTCCATTTCGACTTTTCATCGCAAGACCGTATTGTTCGAGGTCGAATGCCAACACTTGAGTTGGTTAATGAACGCTTTGCCCGTCATTTAAGAATTAGCTTATTTAATATGTTGCGCCATACCGCAGAAGTCTCCATTAACGGGGTACAAATGCTTAAATTTGGCGAATATTTACATACGCTTTTTGTTCCAACGAGTTTAAATATGGTACGTTTCCGTCCATTAAAAGGGACTGCGTTAGTGACCATGGAAGCGCGTTTGGTTTTTATTTTAGTAGAGAATTTTTTTGGTGGTGATGGCCGTTATCATGCCAAGATAGAAGGACGTGAGTTTACACCGACTGAACGCCGTATTATCCAAATGCTGTTGAAAATAGTTTTTGAAGATTACCATGATGCATGGGCACCAGTAATGGATGCTGAATTTGAATATTTGGATTCAGAAGTAAACCCGGCAATGGCAAATATTGTCAGCCCAACGGAAGTAATTGTTGTAAATTCCTTTCATATCGAGCTTGATGGCGGTGGGGGTGATTTCCATATCGCAATGCCTTATTCAATGTTAGAGCCGATTCGTGAATTGCTTGATGCGGGGGTGCAAAGTGATAAAGAAGATACCGATCAGCGCTGGAGCCAGGCATTACAAGATGAAATTATGGATGTCTCGGTTGATTTTACCGCTAAGTTATTGGAAAAAGAGATACCGTTGCGTGAAATGATGGGATTAAAAGCTGGTGATATTATCCCAGTTGATCTTCCTGAAACAATGCTTGTGTCTGTTGAAGGTTTGCCGACATTCAGGGCTAATTTAGGTCAAGCAAATGAAAATTTAGCTTTGAAAATTACTGAACGAATCGCCCGACCCGAGATGCAGACCAGTAAGCTGCAATTAGATAATATAAAAGACAGTCCGGATCATAATTAATAACGACTGCTTTAAAATAAAATTAAAAAAAGTACAAATAGGAAAAAGATATGAGTAATGAACAAGATATGGCTGATGAGTGGGCTGCTGCACTTGAGGAGTCTGGTGATGCGGGCAATGTTGATAATATTAATAATATCGAACTTGATGAACTTAAGGATACAGCTCCGCCGCTGAGCCAAGAGGAGCATGCCCGATTAGATAGTATTCTAGATATCCCTGTGACTATTTCCATGGAAGTTGGGCGTAGCAAAATCAATATTCGTAATTTACTGCAATTGAACCAGGGCTCTGTTGTTGAGCTTGATCGTGTGGCAGGAGAACCGCTAGATGTACTTGTTAATGGAACCCTAATCGCGCATGGAGAGGTGGTGGTGGTAAATGACAAGTTCGGTATTCGATTAACAGATGTTATTAGCCAGACTGAACGGATTAAAAAGCTTAAATGATGCGTTTTTTTATTGCTTTATGTGCTTTTTTTCCTCTCAGTGTTGTTGCTCTAGAAGAAAGCGCCAGTCATCCCGGTTTAGCAATAGGCAGTATGCTTGCATCATTGTTATTGGTGCTTGCTTGTATTTTTATTTTTGCCTATTTATTGAAAAAAACCAATTTATTAAAAAATGGCAAGGGAAGATCGCTTATTAAAGTTATTGCGACGCAGCCATTAACCAGTAAAGGTCGGGTGCAGATGATCGAAATTAATGGTCAGCAATATTTGTTAGGGGTAACAGAACAAAATATTACCCTGCTCGATAAATTAGATACACCATTAACAGCGAAAGAAGATCTCAAAAGTGCAGTGACGACAACTCCTTTCTCAACTTTATTATCTAAAATAAGCAATAAAAACGATGCATAAAATATTTCTGCTAGCAGGCCTAATGCTACTGTTTGTTTCTCCACAGTTGTTTGCTGAATCAGGTGCCTTATCAGCTGTCACGGTAACAACCAATGCCGGTGGTGATCAGGAATACAGTGTGACCTTACAAGTTTTAGCGTTTATGACCGCGCTAAGTTTCTTGCCTGCCATGCTGATTTTAATGACCTCTTTTACGCGTATTGTGGTGGTTATGTCGATTTTGCGACAAGCGATGGGTCTGCAACAGACACCCTCTAATCAAGTGATTAATGGCATAGCGCTGTTTTTAACCTTTTTTATTATGGCCCCAGTATTTGATCGCATTAATGAAACCGCGCTGCAGCCCTATTTAAATGAAGAGATGACCATAACGCAGGCACTTGAAAAAGGCAAAAAGCCGATGATGGAATTTATGTTGGCACAAACGCGTTTAAAAGATTTAGAAACATTTCTTGAAATTGCCGATGTACAGGTAAATACACCTGAAGAGGTACCAATTACGGTACTTATTCCGGCATTTGTAACCAGTGAATTAAAAACCGCCTTTCAAATCGGTTTTATGCTGTTTATTCCATTCTTAATTATTGATTTAGTGGTTGCCAGTATTCTGATGGCGATGGGTATGATGATGTTATCGCCTATGATTGTTTCGTTACCTTTTAAACTGATGTTATTTGTACTGGTTGATGGCTGGAATTTGATCATGGGTAGCTTAGCTAATAGCTTTGGCCTGTAGGGAGGATATATGGAACCCGAAGTTTTTGTAAATATATTCCGGCAAGCGCTTTGGCTTGTACTTATATTGGTTTCTGCGGTGATAGTGCCAAGTTTACTGATTGGTTTGGTGGTTGCAGTTTTTCAAGCTGCGACCTCTATTAATGAGCAAACACTAAGCTTTTTACCGCGATTAATCATGACCTTAACATCATTAGCATTTGGCGCTCATTGGGGAATGGGGAAATTGATGGAGTTTTTCACCGCAATGGTTGAGCAGATCCCGCAAGTGGTTGGTTGATGGCTTTTTCTGCGGAATTTTTGCTCGACTGGTTAGCGACTTATTTATGGGCTTTTTGCCGTATTGCAGCCATGTTAATGGTAATGGTTGCAATAGGCTCCAGGACTACGCCGACACGAATTCGCCTTTTTTATGCCCTTACGATAACCCTTGCGGTATTACCTGTTATTCCCCCTGCTCCAGCTGACATTGAACTGTTTTCATTTGCCAGTGCTTTTGTTATTTTACAGCAAATATTAATCGGCATTGCGATTGGCACTATCTCTGTTTTTGTTGTACAAACTTTCGTTGTTGCCGGGCAAGTTATCGCGATGCAAACCAGTTTAGGCTTTGCATCAATGGCGGACCCGATGAACGGTCAATCATCACCTGTTGTGGGGCAGTTTTATGTATTGTTAGTAACACTTCTTTTTTTAGGTTTCGATGGGCATCT
This sequence comes from Psychromonas sp., assembly GCF_983033635.1. Taxonomy (NCBI): domain Bacteria; kingdom Pseudomonadati; phylum Pseudomonadota; class Gammaproteobacteria; order Alteromonadales; family Psychromonadaceae; genus Psychromonas; species Psychromonas sp. The sequence continues at coordinate 4,339 of NZ_CEZLMY010000056.1, forward strand.
GTTAATGATTGAGATGATTGTCAGAAGTTTTGATACTTTGCCTGTTTCAATGGAAGGGCTATTAGCGACCGATTATGAAAAACTTGCCGGTTGGTTCTCTTTAATGTTTAGTGCTGCGCTAGCATTTTCCATCGCCTCAATGGTGGCGATGTTATTGGTTAATTTATCCTTTGGCATTATGACCAAAGCCGCACCACAATTAAATATATTCAGTCTGGGTTTTTCAATTAGCATGGTTTTTGGCCTGTTTGTTTTATGGGCAACCATGGTAAATGTACCGATTCATTTTGAAAATCAATGGTTACGTGGTATTAACTTGATGTGTGAATTGCTTAATAATGTCTGTGAGAAGCCGTAATGATTAAGTTTTCAACTTTTAACTTCAATATCTAACTGCAGGAGCGTAATTCATGGCTGAAAATGAAAATGGAACAGACCGCTCCGAAGAAGCCACCCCTGAACGGGTTCGAAAATCCAAGGAGAAGGGACAGGTTGCCCGCTCTAAAGAGTTAGCAACCGCTTCTGTACTGATCTCCGCCGCTTTTGCATTCCTATTTTTTGGCGATCGTTTAGCTTACGAACTGTCTGTGATGATGAAACGTGCATTTACCTTCGAGCGCGCTGCGCTTTTTGCTCCCGAGCAGATGTGGTTACACCTCTCTGGCAGCTTTACGGGCCTTGCAGTACCTATGTTTACAATCCTGCTTATGCTCTTTGTTGTCTCTATTTTAGGCAGCTCCCTATTAGGTGGTATGTTATTTAGTACCAAAGCGATGATGCCCAAATGGAGCCGTATGAGCCCTGCAGCAGGATTAAAGCGTATGTTAGGGCTGCAGGCTTGGGTTGAATTATTAAAATCTATATTAAAAGTATTAGTTGTTGTGGGCATGGTGTGGTGGATATTGGGAGTCACTTTTGACCATATTTTACAGCTTTCGGTCACGCCTTTACCGGGGAGTGTCTTTGAAGCATTAGATATGATCTCTTGGATGTTTACAGCTTTATGTTGCTCGCTGTTATTAATTGTTGCGGTTGATGTGCCGTATCAAATTTATAAACACACCGAGGAGCTAAAAATGACTAAGCAGGAGGTTAAAGATGAATTTAGGAACTCCGAGGGTAAACCAGAAGTAAAACAAAGAATTAGACAGCTGCAGTATGAAGCATCACAGCGCAAGATGATGGGGGATGTGCCTGATGCCGATGTTATTGTTACTAATCCTACACACTACTCTGTCGCGTTAAAATATGAACAAAATGGTGATCGAGCGCCTTATGTTGTCGCGAAAGGTGTAGATTTTATGGCACTTAAAATTAGAGAGGTTGGACGTGAAAATGAAGTGCCTGTGATGCAATCACCTCCACTATGCCGTGCTATTTACCATACCACTGAAATTAATGCTGAAGTACCTGAAGAGTTGTTTGTTGCGATAGCACAAGTACTGGCATACATTTATCAACTAGAGCAATTTAGAAAAGGGCAGTCAGGGCGACCGAAAGCACTGCCGGATGATTTGCAAATCCCAGAAGATTTTCAATATAACGATTGATTTCTGATCCTTGTCTGTTATTTAATTAGAAGTTGTTCAAGTTATTGTAAATAATTCACTATACAGCCAGTATGATTTCGACATGATTTTGCTATTTATGGCATCATTCACTCTCACAAAAACAATTCAATAATTGTAGGTTACTAACATCAATACAGTATTCAGTTTATTATGGGCAAACAGATCAAAACTAACAACAGGGCTTGGCACGCCTATTATAGTTTTGGCCGCGTTAGGCATGGTTATTTTACCTATGCCAACTTTGCTATTGGATATGTTATTTACTTTCAATATTGCCCTTGCTTTAGTTGTTTTACTTGTATCAATCTATACCAAGCGCCCATTAGATTTTGCCGCTTTTCCGACCGTTTTATTGATTGCAACTTTATTACGTCTTGCGCTAAATGTTGCTTCTACACGTATTGTTTTATTAGAAGGTCATCAAGGTGGTGCGGCCGCAGGACAGGTTATTGAAGCCTTTGGCTCGGTGGTTATCGGTGGCAACTTGGCAGTTGGTTTAATTGTTTTCCTTATTTTAATGATTATTAACTTTGTGGTTGTCACCAAAGGTGCGGGGCGAATCGCTGAGGTAAGTGCGCGTTTTACCTTGGATGCCATGCCGGGTAAACAGATGGCGATAGATGCTGATCTGAATGCGGGACTGATCGATCAAGATCAAGCGCGAACACGCCGCGAGGAAGTGACCATGGAAGCCGATTTTTATGGCTCTATGGATGGTGCAAGTAAATTCGTAAAAGGTGATGCGGTTGCCGGTATTATGATTTTATTCATTAATATCATCGGTGGTCTTATTATCGGTATGGTGCAGTATGATTTACCATTTGCACAAGCTGCTGAAATTTATACTATCTTGACTATCGGTGATGGCCTGGTTGCACAAATCCCTTCGTTACTATTGTCCATTGCGGCTGCCATTACGGTTACTCGTGAAAATACAGAAGCCGATATGGGCGGGCGCATGCTCGGTCAAATGTTTGACGATCCGAAAGCCTTGATGATCACTGCAGGCCTTTTATTGATAATGGGCATTGTCCCCGGCATGCCTCATCTTGCATTTTTGACGCTTGGTGGTATTGCTGCTGGTGGTGCATATTGGCAGTTTAATCGCGCCAAAGAACAAGCCTCAACGGAAATACAAGAACAGGAAAGTGCTGCTAGTAGCGTTGGCGAGCAAGCAGAGGTTAAAGAGCTAGGTTGGGATGATGTGCGCAGCGTTGATACGATAGGCTTAGAAGTTGGTTATCGCTTGATTCCATTGGTAGATAAAAGCCAGGGAGGGCAGCTTTTAGATCGTATTAAAGGGGTGCGTAAAAAACTGTCGCAAGAGATGGGTTTTTTGATTCCACCTGTACATATTCGAGACAACTTAGATTTATCGCCAAATAATTATAATATTTCATTGATGGGCGTAAGTTGCGGCTTTGCCGATATTTACCATGATAAAGATATGGCTATCAATCCGGGGCAGGTATTTGGTCCTATTGATGGTGTCACGGGTATTGATCCTGCTTTTGGTTTGGAAGCTGTTTGGATTGATGAAGCGCAACGCGAACAAGCGCAGGCTCTGGGTTATACCGTTGTTGATACTGCAACGGTTGTTGCAACCCATTTAAGTCAGATTTTAAGTAATAATGCGGCACAATTGCTGGGGCATGAAGAAGCACAGAATTTATTGGATTTATTAGCGAAAAAACACCCTAAACTGGTGGAAGGTTTGGTGCCTGAAATATTATCATTGAGCACTGTTGTTAAAGTATTACAATGTTTATTGAATGAAAATGTCGCCATCAGGGATATTCGCACCATTGTACAAACATTGGTAGATTATGGACCTCGTAGCCAAGATGCAGAGGTCTTAACTGCCGCTTGTCGAATTTCATTAAAACGCATGATCGTCCAAGAGATAATTGGTAATGAACCTGAGTTGCCCGTCATTACGTTGTCAACCGAGTTGGAACAGATATTGCATCAGTCTATGCAGGCGGGTGGAAATGAAGGTGCAGGTATTGAACCCGGGCTTGCTGAAAGAATTCAAAACTCATTGGTTGAGGCATCACAGCAGCAAGAGTTGCTTGGACAGCCTTCTGTATTATTAACATCGGGTGTCTTACGCGGTACGTTAGCTAAATTCGTAAAACATACGATTCCGAGTCTGCATGTACTTTCATATCAGGAAATACCTGATGATAAACAGATAAAAATAATTAGCTCAATAGGGCAGTAATTGGTTGTAATAAATGAAAATTAAACGTTTTTTTGCAAAAGATATGCGCACCGCAATGACCGAAGTAAAAGAGGTGTTAGGACCTGATGCGGTTATCATGTCCAATAAAAAAGTGGTCGGCGGTATTGAAATTGTTGCTGCGGTTGATTATCAGACAGAACAAGCAGAGTTACAAAAAAACAAACCAAAAGAGGATCCGTTTTCATCTTTATTAGATGATAATGTGCAACTTTCTTCGCAAGCTAATAAAACACAAAAAGCACCTCTAAAATTACAAAAAAGCACTCGTAACGGTGCAAAAGAGAGTGGTGAAGATTTTGCTAAATCATTGAACTCATTTTTTGGAAAAGTGAATGCACAGCAGGAAAAAAATAACGCACGTAAACAACCTCAAAAGAGAAATGAGTTAGCCGATTTTTCGTTAACAGAGAGTAAACCCGCGGCAGGCTTAAATCAGCCTAAAACGCTTGCGGAACAGCAAAATTGGGCACAAAAAGAGCGAGCACGAAGCACTGCAC
>NZ_CEZLMY010000056.1:8661-21697 GCF_983033635.1 Psychromonas sp.
GCACTGCACCATCACGTAAAAGTGCGCCTGTCAGCCGTACTCATGATAATAAAGAGATTGCTAAAATCGGTGCAGAAGTCGCTTCTTTGCGTAAATTACTAGAGCACCAGGTCTCAGGTTTGATGTGGCAGGAGATGGAGCGTAAAGAGCCGATTAGAGCAATGGTTATCAAATGGTTAAGCAGTGCTGGTTTTTCCAACGATATAGCAGATCAACTTGCGAGTTATATCCCAGAAGACGCTTCAGCTACTGAAATTCAGGATTATATTCAGGCATTATTACAAGATAAGATTTGTATTGGCAAAAATGAAATTTTAGCTCAAGGCGGGGCTATTGCTCTGTTAGGTCCTACTGGGGTTGGTAAAACGACGACTATTGCTAAACTTGCCGCGCAATTTGCGATGAAATATGGTGCAGATCAAGTTGCACTCATTACAACGGATACTTATCGTATTGGCGCACATGAACAGTTAGCAACTTATGGTAAAATTATGGGCTGCAGCGTCCGTGTAGCAAAAGATGCAGATGAACTTTCGGAGATTTTATATCAGTTTAGAGAAAAACGTCTGGTGCTTATTGATACTGCTGGTATGGGGCAGCGCGATGTCAGGCTCTCAGAGCAATTAGATACACTAATGCGTAATAGCCGAGTTAATATTCGCAGCTATTTGGTGATCTCCTCTACAGCGCAACGCAGAGTTATTGAAGAAGCGCTCGAACACTTTAAACGTATTGCACTTTCTGGCTGCATATTAACCAAAGTAGATGAAAGTATTGGTTTAGGGGAAGTGCTTAGCGTTACCATGCAGCATGCATTACCAATTAGCTATGTGACAACCGGGCAGAGAGTGCCTGAAGATATCGAAATAGCCAAAACTGAAAATTTAATCAGTGGCACATTAGATATGATGAATCAGTTATTTGAACAACAGCAACACCAATGGTTTAGTAGCTTTGATAACGAATAAGCTTTATTGGGTATATTGAATTAACAATTTAAGATAATGAGTAATATAATGATTTCAGATCAAGCAAGCGGCTTAAGAAGAATGAAAAACAACCAAGTGAAAGTAGTTGCTATCACAGGTGGTAAAGGTGGTGTTGGTAAAACTAACGTTACTTTGAATATGGCAGTTTCGCTTGCACAAAGAGGCAAGCGTGTTTTAGTGCTTGACGCCGATTTAGGACTTGCAAATGTCGATGTATTATTAGGTATTCGTGTGACCAAAAACCTGTCTCATGTTTTATCTGGTGAATGCACTTTAGATGAGGTGATTGTGACTGGCCCTGAAGGAGTGATGATTGTTCCTGCAACCTCTGGTACTCAGTCTATGGTTGAGTTAACTGATGTAGAACATGCCGGCTTGATTCAAGCATTTAGCTCCTTGCAAACACCGATTGACATGTTATTAATTGATACTGCTGCAGGCATCTCTAATATGGTTGTTAGTTTTGCACAAGCTGCGCAAGATGTGGTAATGGTTGTTTGTGATGAGCCTACATCAATTACCGATGCCTATGCGTTGATTAAAATATTAAGTAAACAAAACGGTGTTTACCGTTTTAAAATTGTCGCCAATATGGTGCGTAGTCTCCGTGAAGGGCAAGACTTGTTTACTAAACTTACACGTGTAACCGATCGCTTTTTAGATGCCTCATTAGAGCTGGTTGCATGTATTCCATTTGATGGTAATGTGCGTCAAGCCGTTCGCAAACAAAAGGTTGTTGTGCAGGCGTTCCCGAAAACGCCGGCTTCTCTTGCATTCAAAGCGTTGGCAAATCGGGCCTGTGATTGGCCTATTCCACATCAACCTGGCGGACACCTTGAATTCTTTATTGAGAAATTGTTGCTTAATAATGTTGATGAAATGAGAGAGCTTCTATAAGTGATAAAAGCGCAAGGCTATTACAACAATACTTCTGATTTAATTGAGCGTCACGCTGAATTAGTGAAAAAAATAGCCTACCATCTAATGGCTAGACTGCCTGCAAGCGTGCTTGTGGATGATCTGGTGCAATCTGGCATGATTGGTTTATTAGAAGCAGCAAGAAACTTTGACGGTAGTAAAGGTGCCAGTTTTGAAACATTTGCCGGGATCCGTATACGTGGTGCAATGTTAGATGAGATGCGCAGAGGCGACTGGGTGCCTCGTTCTGTACATAAAAATAGTCGTAATATTGCCAGTGCAATTGCAGATGTGGAAAAACGCACCGGACGAGATGCTAAAGAGGCAGAAGTTGCAAAGCAGCTAAACGTTTCATTGCTTGAATACCAACAAATGTTACGTGATGTAAATTGCGCAAAACTAGTGGCGTATGAAGATCTGGCCGGTTCAGAAGAGGGGCTGACTGGAGTATCTGAAAATAATGACAGCACTTTTAACGAAGTGAGTGAAAATGAGTTTTCAAGTAAACTGGTAGCGATGATTAAACAGTTACCGGAGCGTGAGGCATTGGTACTGTCATTATATTATGATGAAGAATTAAATTTAAAAGAGATTGGTTTGGTGCTTGATGTCAGTGAGTCTAGAGTTAGTCAAATTCATAGTCAGGCACTGCATCGCTTAAAGGCGAAAGCGCAAGCAGCATAGATTCTAAGCAATATTGGTGGTTTGATAAGAGATGAGTCACAGTTGCACCAAGAAGCTTAGAAATCGAAGGTTATTATTGTGTATTTTATTTATATTTACTTATATTTATTTTAAGTAAATAAATTGAAAGATAAGTTTTTACTTAGGGGAATGTTTTGGATAGAAAAATGAAAGTTTTGATTGTTGATGATTTTTCAACAATGAGAAGAATAATCAAGAATTTGTTACGAGATCTTGGTTTTACAAACACGTTTGAAGCCGATGATGGTAATACTGCTTTGCCAATGCTTAAAGAGGGTGATTTTGAGTTTGTGGTAACAGACTGGAATATGCCAATTATGCAGGGCATTGATCTTTTAAAAGAGATCCGCAAAGATCCTAAATTAAAACATTTACCTGTTTTGATGGTAACAGCTGAAGCAAAACGTGAACAGATTATTGAAGCTGCTCAAGCTGGTGTAAATGGTTATATTGTAAAACCCTTTACTGCGGGCACATTAAAAGAAAAGCTAGATAAAGTTTTTGAACGATTAGGTTAAAAGGAGTTGAGAATGGCAAATGAATTAATGCCGTTACTCTCACTCTCACAAGCAAAAGCACTAGTCGCTCATTTAGAAGCGCAAGATATAAGTGCCGCAAATGAAATTGTAGAGAGTGCCAGTATAGCAACTGTAAATGAAGATGTTGTTTTTGATAAAGTTGGTGAATTAACACGTGAATTACATGATGCATTATTGAGCTTTCAAAATGATACTCGATTACTTGATATGGCAGGACAGGATATTCCCGATGCCAAAGATCGCCTAAATTATGTAATTGAAATGACAGATAAAGCTGCTAATAAAACCATGGATGCAGTTGATACTTGCTTGCCCATTGCCGATAAACTTATTGACAGTCTTGAGGCGGTGATGCCGAATTGGCAAGGGTTAATGAAAAGAGAATTAGCGCTTGGTGACTTTAAGATTCTCTGCCATCAAGTTGACGCTATGATTAAAGATTCAACAAATAGTGCATTAACTTTAAGAACTTCCCTTACTGATATTTTAATGGCACAGGATTTTCAAGATTTAACAGGGCAAATGATTCGACGTGTTATCGAATTAGTGCAAGAAATCGAATTAAAACTTGTTGGGATTTTGACCGTATGTCACGTGGGTGAAAACGAGTCAGATATTGACGAGTATGAAAATAACAGCAAGAAAGATATTGAAGCAGAAGGTCCAATTATCAACGCAGAACAGCGTGATGATGTTGTAAATGGGCAGGATGATGTTGATGATTTGCTTTCTAGTTTAGGATTTTAAGGAAACGGGAAATGACATTTGAAGTAGATGAAGAGATCCTGCAAGACTTTTTAGTTGAAGCAGGAGAAATTATAGAATTATTATCAGAGCAGCTGGTTGATTTGGAAAATAATCCAAATGACACTGAATTACTCAATGCCATTTTCCGTGGTTTCCATACTGTAAAAGGTGGGGCTGGATTTTTATCTTTAACTGAATTGGTTGAAACTTGTCACGGTGCTGAAAATGTATTTGACTGTTTGCGTCAAAATAATCGCAGTGTTGATGCTGCACTTATGGATACTATTTTAGCTGCATTAGATGTTATTAACGAACAGTTTGAAGCAGTAAAGTCAGGAGATGCCGTTAATGCCGCACCTGCCGAAATTCTTAAGCAGCTACATAAATTAAGTAAACCGGCATCGGAAGATGAAATTGATGAGATTAACGTTCCAGCAGCAGAAGCTGCAGTAGAACCCGTAGCAGAGCCTGTTGTTGAATCTGAGACTGTAGAAACTGCCAATGAGTCTGAAAGTAGCGTTGATGATATTACCGAAGCTGAATTTGACGCATTATTAGATGAATTGCATGGGAAATCTGGTTCTACAGTAACTGCTCCTGCCGCAACACCCGAAAATGCGGATATCAGTGAAGATGAATTTGAATCATTACTGGATGAATTACATGGTGTAGGTAAGCACTCAATGGTACCGGCTGGTGAAGTTGAAACAGAAACTGTCAGTGCAGGTAATGATATTAATGATGATGAGTTTGAATCATTACTTGATGAGTTGCACGGTAAAGGGGCTCATGGAGGCACTCCGGTTTCTGCTGCAGAAACTGCGGTTGTAGCTAACGGCAGTGATGAAATAACAGATGATGAATTTGAATCATTACTTGACGAATTACATGGTGCAGGCAAAAGTATCCAGACTGGTACTGAAGATAGACCTGCGCTAAAAACTCCGCCACCACCTGAAGTGAAACCACAACCTGTAGCAGCACCCGTCTCTACACCTGCTCCTGCTCCTGCCTCTAAAGCTCCAGTTGCGAAAAAAGCAGCTGTAGCTAAAGCTGAGCCTACAGTACGTGTTGATACCGCTATTCTTGATGAAATAATGAATATGGTCGGTGAATTAGTATTAGTGCGTAACCGTTTGGTAAGCCTTGAAGCGACCTCGGAAGATGAAGAAATCTCGCGCGCCGTTGCTAATCTTGATATTGTAACTGGTGATTTGCAGGGCTCTGTAATGAAAACGCGGATGCAGCCAATCAAAAAAGTATTTGGTAAATTCCCACGTGTTGTACGTGATTTAGCTCGCTCCTTAGGTAAAGATATTCGCCTTGAACTGGTCGGTGAAGAAACTGATTTAGATAAAAACTTGGTAGAAGCGCTAGCAGATCCTCTTGTGCATTTAGTGCGAAATTCGGTTGATCATGGTATTGAAATGCCAAACATCCGTATGCAGTCGGGAAAAGAGAAACAAGGTCGTGTTTTACTGTCAGCGTCACAGGAAGGTGACCATATTCTTCTGGTCATCGAAGATGATGGTGCTGGTATGGATGCCAATAAATTAAAACAGATTGCAATGGACAAAGGCATCTTAGATAAAGATGGCGCTGAGCGTATGTCAGACAAAGAAGCGTACTCGCTTATCTTTGCCCCTGGCTTTTCAACTAAAGTTGAAATTTCTGATATTTCTGGTCGCGGTGTTGGAATGGATGTGGTCAAAACAGGGATCACCAAATTAAATGGCTCGATCTCAATTGACTCTGCAATCGGTAAAGGTACTCGATTAGAGATTAAAGTACCGCTAACGCTGGCAATTCTACCAACGTTAATGATTGTGGTTGCGCAGCAAACCTTTGCATTACCTTTGACCAATGTAAATGAAATTTTCCATTTAGACTTAGCTAAAACAAATGTTGTTAACGGTCAGCTGACCATTGTGATACGTGAACGTGCAATTCCACTCTTTTATCTTCGTGACTGGTTAGCGCCAAATGCTGAACCAATTGAAAAAAGTAAAGGCGTGGGGCATGTTGTGATTGTACAGTTAGGCGTTCAGCAGATTGCTTTTGTTGTCGATGCTTTACTTGGTCAGGAAGAAGTGGTTATCAAAGCGTTAGATAAACTGTTATCTGGTACGCCTGGTATGGCTGGGGCTACAATCACCAGTGATGGTGGTATTGCTCTGATTCTTGATTTACCAAGCTTATTGAAACATTACGCATAATAATAAAATAGGATTTTGCATGGCGGTAAAAGTATTAGTTGTTGATGATTCAAGTTTTTTTCGTCGTCGAGTAAGTGAAATCATTAACAAATCACCTGCGTTAGAAGTGATTGCAACAGCGAATAATGGCTTAGAAGCCGTAGAAATGGTTGCTAAATTTAAACCTGATGTTGTCACCATGGATATTGAAATGCCGGTTATGGATGGCATTACTGCGGTGAAAAAGATAATGGCAACTAATCCAGTGCCTATTCTGATGTTTTCTTCGCTAACCCATCAGGGTGCAAGTGCGACATTAGATGCGCTAGAAGCAGGTGCCGCTGATTTTTTACCGAAAAAATTTGAAGATATTGCCCGTGATAAAGAGGAAGCAATCTCGTTATTGCAACAGCGAATTAAAGCGATAGCAAATCGCCGGGTACCTCGCGTTTTGACAACAACTGCGCCAGTAAAAGCAGAAACAGCTCCTACCAGAGCCCAAGCTAGCCCTGCATTATCTGCTTTAAAAAAATTAAACAGAAGCAGTGATGCAAGAGTTACTACACCTGTAACCAAACCTGTTGCTAACAAAGTTATGAGCAATGGTGCCCCGTTAGCCGCAACCAAGAAACATTTCAAAGCTTCTGGTAAGTCATATGATATCTTAGCAATAGGCACATCAACGGGTGGTCCTGTTGCTCTGCAGACTGTTTTGTCAGCGTTGCCTGCTAACTTTAAATTGCCGATATTACTGATTCAGCACATGCCTGGTACGTTTACTAAAGCGTTTGCTGACCGTTTAAATGGTATTTGTAAAATTAAAGTAAAAGAAGCAAGTGACGGGGATGTATTACAGCCAGGTTGCGCATACTTAGCGCCAGGTGGCAAACAGATGTTAGTAGATGGCCGAGCTGGGCATGGCAAAATTCGTATTCATGAAGGAAGCGAAAAACTCAATTACAAACCAAGTGTTGATATTACCTTTGCGTCATTATCAAAACTTTATGCTAATAAAGTGCTTGCTGTTGTTTTAACTGGTATGGGGGCTGATGGTCGGGATGGCGCGCGCATGTTAAAAGAGAAAGGCTCGGTTATATGGGCGCAAGATGAGGCAAGTTGTGTGGTTTACGGTATGCCTCAAGCGGTTGTTAAAGCGGGTATTGCGACAGAATCGTTAGCATTAGATCAAGTTGCTAAGCGTATTAAAGTAGAACTGAAACATGAATAAGCTTGGTTTTTTAGGCTTTTTTATTATTATATCGAGTTTGTTATTTGCACAAAGTTATCATGGTTCGTCAATAAAAGGCTTGTTTGATTTACCCGCTTTTTTAATCGTATTTGGCGGGACATTTGGAGCTGTTTTAGTACAAACTTCGAGTAAGCAGTTCCTGCATGCATTAACTCTTATCCCGCAAATATTTACTAGCCCACCCCTTTCACTTAGTGAACAGTCCAGAAAAATTCAAGATTGGTCATATAAATCACGACAACACGGGTTATTAAGTTTAGAGAAAGAAAGTGATGACGAACTTGATCCCTTTACTCAAAAAGGGTTGGCAATGTTAGTTGATGGTTGTGATCAATTAGCGTTGCAGGATATCTTACAACAAGATATAGACTTGGCTAGTGAGCATCATGAACGCAGTGCACAGATTTTTGAATCAATGGGCGGATACAGCCCTACAATTGGTATTATTGGTGCCGTTTTAGGCTTGATTCAGGCGATGGGCTATTTAGATCAACCCGATAAATTAGGTGAAGGTATTGCTGTTGCATTTGTAGCGACTATTTACGGTGTTGGTTTCGCTAATTTTATTTATTTACCCGTAGCGAATAAAATCCGATTATATTATCAATATGTGGCTCTGTATAAAGAGATGACCTTAATCGGCCTGATTGCCATTGCTCATGGTGATAATGGGTTGTTACTTGATCGCCGGTTAAGCGGTTATATTGATAGAGCATCTTATTAATGCGTGTTAGGCCACGCTCCCGCCTGCAAATGCACTCTGGCAATGATCTTAACCGCTGGACAGTTTCCTTTGCCGATTTTATGACTTTAATGTTCGCTGTTTTTGTTGTGTTATATGCGGTCTCATCGAGTAAGGAAGAAAAATATAAAGAGGTAATGTTAAGTATTCAAAATGCCAGCAAACTACTTAATCAATCGGTTTTCAGCTCTTATCGAGAAGGTATATTAAGCAAAGATAGCAATAGTATAATCGAGGATGCCGGGCCTGCAATGCTCTCTGAAGGAATGATTAACCAAGCAAACGATGAACTTTCAGATGTTGATACATTAAAGGCAGGTTGGGAGCTGAGTCAATTAAAACTCGAACTAGAAGCGTTATTCTTATCTGAGTTAGATAATGATTTGGTTAAGTTAGATCTCGATGGTGACTGGTTGACGATTGAAATGGGCGGGAAGTTACTGTTTGCGGGCGGAAGCCATACCCTCTTAATTTCTGCTACAGAGCAAATTGCTAAATTAGCGGGCGTATTAAAGCCTGTAAATAATATGCTAAGAATACGTGGTTATACTGATCAAAAAACAATCTCTAATGAAATTTACCGTTCTAATTGGGAACTTTCTGGTGCAAGAGCGTTTAGTGTTTTACATTTGCTAAATAAGTTTGGTATTGCCGGGCAGAGAATGGTAGTGGAAGCCTATGGTGAATATTACCCTGTTATCGACCAAAATGGCGATGTAGACAATTTAAAGAGCAGACGTGTTGTTATTGCTATCTCTAAGTATGCTTTAGTAGAGAGTGCACTCGCTAATGAGATAAAAAATACATTAGATAAAAACAAAAAAAACAGTCCTCAACCATCAGCTTTAGCAAAGCCAGATAGTGAAGAGATGCATGAACTGCATTTACCGAATAATCGATTAATTATTACTACAAGGCAGGAATAAAGTTGTTAGTTTGGACAGTGGCAAATCAAAAAGGAGGCGTAGGTAAAACAACAACAGTTATTTCATTGGCTGGTTTGCTTGCTGAGCGTGGTTTTCGGGTTTTATTGATTGATACCGATCCGCAGTCATCACTAACCAGTTACCTGCAATATGATTCCGATCAGCTTCCTGTTAGTTTGTATGATCTATTTGTGGAACCTGCACAAACTAAAGCTGAGTTAGCGCAAGTTATTTTACCGACTGAAATCACTAATATTTCATTAATACCAGCCTCAATGGCACTGGCAACGTTAGATCGCGTGTTGGGTGACAAAGAAGGTATGGGGCTATTTATGAAAAAGCAGCTAACATTAGTAGAAGATGATTTCGATTTTGTTTTAATTGACTGTCCACCTGTATTAGGGGTGATGATGGTCAATGCTTTAGCTGCTTGTGAAAGAATATTGGTACCAGTACAAACCGAGTATTTAGCATCCAAAGGATTAGAACGGATGATAAAAACGCTCGAAATCATGCAAAAGCCTCGCGTTGGAAATTTTGATTATTGTATTATTCCTACAATGTATGATAAACGAACTCGCGCATCATTAAATACGCTTGACGCATTAAAAAATAGCTATGCAAATAAAGTTTGGAATGGTGTAATCCCTGTCGATACAAAGTTTAGAGACGCAAGTTTAGATCATTTACCCGTTTCTATTTATTCACGACATTGTCGAGGCACATTTGCTTATGAAACATTACTTAATTACCTGTTACAAATTGAGCCGTACTAAATGAAAAATCATAATGACCAAGCAATTGAAAGTTATTTTACTTCCATGTTAAGCGAACAATTACCTGAAGATACTGTTACTGAAACACTCGTCGATGATGTCCAAGAGCAATTAGAAAGTTTACAACCAGCTGTCTCTATTTTACCTGAAACGCTTGTTTTTTCTGAACAAGAAGAAGCGATTGATGTTGCTGCAGCACCCCAATTATCAGAAACGGAAGCAGTTGCTACGCAAAAACAGGATGTATGGAAAAACTTAGACGTTGGCAATGAATTTCAGGTGTTGTTTTTTGAGTTGGCGGGGTTAACTTTTGCGGTGCCATTAACTGATTTAGGCGGCATTCATCATTTAGACTCATCACTTAATTCACTACTCGGTAAGCCTGATTGGTTTTCAGGTGTTATGGCGAAGGGTGAATCACTTTATAATATTGTTGATACTGCCAAATGGATAAACACAGGCGCGTCTTCTGAATCGTTAAATTACACCCATTATATTTTACTTGGCGCAACAGAGTGGGGGCTTTCTTGTGAAAAACTTCTGGGCACTGAAACGTTAACAACTGAACAAATAAAATGGCGGAAAGTACAAGGTAAAAGGCCATGGCTCGCTGGCATGGTTAAAGAAAAAATGTGCGCTTTGATCCATGCTGAAGAATTAGTTAAGCTGTTGAATAGCGGAATGAATATTCATGGCCATTAAGCACTGGAAAAATTAAAATTAACAACTAAGATAAACTCATTAACTCACCAAATTGAACAGAGAATATTATGAATAGAGAAGGCAATAAATCAGATAACTCTTCAGATGATGAAGTATTCCAACGAGTTACTTTTCAATTAGAAAATGAAACTTACGGTATTAATGTAATGCAGGTTCAAGAGATTTTACGTTACAGTGAAATTGCAGCGGTACCCGGCGCACCTGATTATGTATTAGGGATTATCAATTTACGTGGTAATGTTGTAACCGTTATTGATACTCGCTCTCGATTTGGTTTAATGCCAGCTGAAATTACCGATAATAGCCGCATTGTTATTATTGAAGCTGAAAAACAGGTCATTGGTATTTTAGTTGATAGTGTCGCTGAAGTTGTTTACTTGAAAAAATCAGAAATAGAAGACGCACCGCATGTCGGCACTGAGGAAAGCTCTCAGTTTATTCAAGGCGTTACCAACCGAGGTGATGGTTTACTTATTTTAGTTGATTTAAATAAGTTACTCAGTGATGAAGAGTGGGATGAATTAAGTCTTTTATAAATAGAGTCATAAATGTATTCACAATATATCCCTTGGCTAGCCTTAGTGTTAGCCTTTGTTTTTTTTATTATTAGTTACTTGTTAATAAATAAACTGACGAAGAAAACTGATGCGTTGCAGCTGCTTGTTAAATCATTGCTTGCGAGCAATGAATCGTTTAAAAAACAATTTGGCGAAATCCACTCCGGCAGTGTTGGGATGGGAAAAAAAATTCAGCAGTTAGATGCAGTTGTAAAAAAAACGCAGGAAAATCAGTTAAATCTTGTTGCGCAAGCACCTGAGAATAGACTTTATACTCGAGCGACTAAAATGGTTGAGTTAGGGGCGTCGATTGAAGAGTTAATGAATGAATGTGAGCTACCAAGAGCTGAAGCTGAATTACTGCTTAACCTGCATAAAAAATAGTTTTATTCCCAATCTTACTTCATGTTTAATTCCTTACTAAATATAAGTGTAAGCGTTTGTTTTATTGGCTGGTTTTATAGAATAAACGCTTGCTCATATTAACGATTGAACTTTATGACTTAGCATTATTATCTGTGCTAGGATCCAAAGCACACATAAATTCTCTTAATTCTAGGCGATTGTTCCATTTTAACTGTTAGGTTGTATTCATGCTTCACTGCAAAAAACTAACTTGCGTCCGCGAGGAACGAATCTTATTTAAAGATCTAAGCTTTACAGTTAATTCTGGTGAGATAGTCCAAGTTGAAGGACCCAATGGGGTAGGTAAAACATCTCTTTTTCGTTTGCTTGTTGGATTATCGACAGCTTATGCCGGAGAGATTTTTTGGCAGGGGCAAGTTATATCTTCCGATCGAGAATCCTTTTATCAGCAACTTTTATATCTCGGTCATAAAACTGGTATCAAACCAGAATTAACCGCATTAGAAAACCTGCAGTTTTTTCAACAAATGCATACAACTCATTCAGAGGTTAATTTATGGGATGTTTTAGCTAAAGTTGGACTAGCAGGTTATGAAGATATTACCACCTCGCAACTTTCGGCAGGGCAACAGCGGCGTGTTGCATTGGCTCGATTATGGCTCAATGATTGTCCATTATGGATACTTGATGAGCCCTTTACCGCCATCGATAAATCAGGTGTCGCCGTTTTAGAGGAGCTTTTTATTAAACACGCTCAAAATGGCGGCATTGTTCTGCTGACCACACATCAAGATTTAAGTATCGATTCAAGCTTGCATTCGAAAATAAGGTTGACCAAAGCAACTGGTGATTTATATGTTTAATGCTTTTGCTCAGGTTGTCAGTAAAGAATTGAAAGGCGCTTTTCGTCGCCAAAGTGATATCTTAAATCCAATCTGGTTCTTTATGATAGTCGTAACGCTTTTTCCTTTAGGTATCGGAACCGATCCTGCATTATTAAAACGCATTGCCCCGGGTATTATTTGGGTGGCAGCTTTATTGGCCGCTCTTTTATCTTTTGAGCGCTTGTTTAAAGATGATTTTATCGATGGCACGCTTGAGCAGTTAATGCTTACTCCATATCCGCTTGCTTGGTTGGCCTGTGCCAAGGTATTTGCTCACTGGTTACTTACTGGCTTGCCTATTTTATTGGTATCACCACTGTTAGCGACATTTTTATCACTTGATATGAATACTTATTTTGCGTTATTTTTAACACTTTTAATCGGAACACCGATTTTGAGCTTATTGGGCGCGATTGGTGTCGCTTTAACTGTTGGTTTACGTAAAGGCGGGATCTTATTAAGCTTAATCATGCTACCTTTGAGCATCCCGATTTTGATTTTTTCAACGATGGCGATTGATGCGGCAGCTTTTGGTCAATCATATTTAGGCTTATTAGCACTTTTAGGTGCGATGTTAGTTGCTGCAATCACCTTGGCGCCTTTTGCTATTGCCGCTTCATTGAGGGTTAGTGTCAGTTAAAATTTATGTAATTACTCAGGTCGTCGCCATTTAAGCTTATTTCCGCGTTGAAAAATGCTCATTTAAACGACTAAACTGCG
>NZ_CEZLMY010000057.1:0-21569 GCF_983033635.1 Psychromonas sp.
AAGGCGTTTTTGCGCATTGAGTCGGGTTTGATTGTATAAAAAAGCAGCAAAACAACGGCTTGCGATTTTCTGCCAATAGCATCTGTGTTGACTGCTGTTTTAGTGAATTGATACAGATATTAAATATTGTAAAAAAAGATATTATTAGATATTTACTAATGATATTCTGTGATTGTTCTTTACATACTGTTGATATAACCTTTACTTTTGTATGGTCCTTTTCTAAAGGCATTGGGGTTAGTGAACGGTGTTTCGTTATATTGCTGCATGAATAATGTACTTTCTATTTTAGGCCCTATTTACCATGATGTTTGCCATATTTGTTGTTACCGCATTTATTAATTCATTCGCAGCGATTGTGTTATTACGTCCTTTGGCGATAAAAATAGGTCTCGTTGATAAACCGACAGTGCGAAAAGCGCATATAGGGGATATTCCCTTGATTGGCGGGGTATCGGTTTACATTGGCTTGCTTGTTGCGTCGATACAGGTGCTTATATTCTCGCCCCAGCATACTGAGCAATTAATCACTTACCTTTTGGCTTCATTTCTGATGGTGGTTACCGGCGCTTTGGATGATCGCTTTGATTTAAGTGTTCGGGTACGCATCGTGGTACAGGTAGTGATCGCTTCTATTATGATGATTGTGGCAGGAGATGCCATTTTTAGTTTAGGAAATCTGCTCTCTTTTGGCGAAATCTCTCTCTGGTACTTTGCTTATCCTTTCACTATTCTTGCTGTATTAGCGGCGATCAATGCTTATAATATGGTTGATGGTATTGATGGTTTGATTGGCGGGATCAGTATTTCTACCTTTATTAGCTTATCTATTTTGTTCTTCCTTTCAGGCGATTTGAGCGAAGCCCTTTTCTGCCTGTTATGTGTCGCTGTTTTAACACCCTATTTAATTTATAACCTGCAGCTATTTGATTTTGCCAGCAAAAAAGTATTTATGGGGGATGCGGGCAGTATGTTTATCGGTTTTACCGTTGTTTGGTTATTGGCTATTGGTAGCCAAGCCCACTCTTCAGGTTTGACAAGTGAGACATCTTCCTTTACTCCTGTTGTCGCTTTATGGGTGGCTGCTTTGCCGGTAATGGATATGATCGCAATTATGATGCGACGTATTAAAAAGGGGGTATCTCCTTTTAAACCGGATCGCGATCATTTGCATCATATTTTTATGAGAGCCGGATTTAGCTCGCGGGAAACGCTTGTAATTATTACGCTATTCTCTTTAATGTTTAGCTTCATTGGTGTTGTGACAACGGTATATGCTGTGCCGGATTGGATTCAGTTAATTGCATTTGTTGCTTTGTTTCTTGTTTACAAGCAATCACTTGCCCATGTTTGGGTGCTGGTTTCTATTTACCGAAAAGGTAAAGCTTATAAGCGCCTTACCAAGTATAAGCGCCGTGCCAAGTATAAGCGTTATCAAGCTATAGAATAAAGAAAACAGCAGTACTATTTCGGATTTGAACTGGCTCTTTTGCCTCTATTATGGTTTTTACCCCCATCGACTAACCGAGAAAGTCTCAATAGCATTGAGATTTGTCTACATGGCTGAATATAGTGCGATTAAGCGTGCGATTTATAGGTTTGCCTATAAATCGTATCACCTCCTTTGAAACTTCATTGCTACATTCACAATCAACCTGACGATTTTTTTTATTGAAAAGTCGAGATTATAACGTTACAAAGTGTTCAAAAATCCTTATACTAACGTGCTTTATTTTCTGGTGTCGGTGATGGAACTAATCGTTTACATCTTTGCACCCTTCACTTTCTCCTTTTTGAGTGAGATCGTTTTACCCTCCATTACAAGTTGTTTGGTTGGTACTATTAATTATTAACAGTGGATACATGAGTTATGAGCACAACAAATACTGAAAATACCACAAGCTCACTGGACGGGCTTAAATGGGGTGTAACAATTTTATTATTAGCAGCAATTGTTGTTGGTAATTATATATACGGCGAAAGTTTACATGTTGTAGCGCGAGTGGGTGTGCTTCTGCTTTTAGCTGCACTTGCTCTGTTCTCAGCTGCAATGACTGAAAAAGGTAAAACGTTTGTCGGTTTTGCTAAAGATTCACGTTTAGAAGTACGTAAAGTAGTTTGGCCAACACGTCAGGAAACGGTACAGACAACATTGATTATCCTGGCTGTATCAACAATTGTTGGTCTGATTTTATGGGGCCTTGATGGCGTTTTTGTTCGTGTTGTTGCATTTATTACAACAGCAATTTAAGGGTTTAATATGTCAGAAGAAGTACAAAAAAAGAGATGGTATGTTGTTCAGGCTTTTTCAGGTTATGAAGGGCGTGTACAAAAAACACTAATCGAACATATTAGATTAAACGAAATGGAAGAGCATTTCGGTGAAATTTTAGTCCCGACTGAAGAAGTTGTGGAGATGCGTGCCGGTCAAAAACGTAAAAGTGAGCGTAAGTTCTTCCCTGGTTACGTATTAGTTGAAATGGCAATGAACGATCAAAGCTGGCATTTAGTGAAAAGTATTGATCGTGTAATGGGATTTATCGGCGGCACAAAAGAGCGCCCAGCACCGATTTCACAAAAAGAAGTGGATAATATTCTTAATCGTCTGCAAGAATCTCACGATTCTCCACGTCCAAGAACATTGTTCGAAGCGGGTCAGATTGTGCGTGTTACTGATGGTCCTTTTGCCGACTTCAGTGGTATGGTTGAAGAAGTTGACTATGATAAAAGCCGCTTAAAAGTGTCGGTTTCTATCTTTGGTCGTGCAACACCTGTTGACTTAGAGTTTTCTCAAGTAGAAAAAGACTAAGGAAGACAGCTATCTGCTGAAAGCCGTCAGCTTTGAACTTCGTAGCTCATTGCTCGTAATTAGCGACTAGCTCCGATAGCTTAAAAAAAATACAAAAGATCTTGTGAAGGGCGGTGAATTATAGGTATAATTCGCCGCCCTTTTTATTTGCTAAGCTAATTCATTGAATTTTGTCTTATGCAAATAGATTTAACTGCATTGCTAGCCTTATTGGCTAGTAGTGAGTGCAATTTTTTAATCGGGAAGCTAGCTTCATTCGGAAATTAGCGCTACACCCAAACATAGGTAGTATTATCATGGCTAAAAAAGTACAAGCATATATCAAGCTGCAAGTTTCAGCTGGTATGGCAAACCCGTCACCACCAGTAGGTCCAGCACTTGGTCAACATGGTGTTAACATCATGGAATTCTGTAAAGCATTCAATGCAAAAACAGATTCTATTGAAAAAGGCGCACCAGTACCTGTAGTAATTACAGTTTACTCTGACCGTTCTTTCACATTCGAAACTAAGACTCCACCTGCATCTTACTTACTTAAGAAAGCTGCTGGTATCAAGTCTGGTTCTGGCGTTCCAAATAAAAACAAAGTGGGTAAAGTTACAGTTGCTCAACTTGAAGAGATCGCTAAAACTAAAGAAGTTGATTTAACGGGTGCCGATCTTGAAGCGATGGTACGTTGTATAGCGGGTTCTGCTCGTTCAATGGGTCTGGAAGTAGAGGGCTAATATCATGGCTAAATTATCTAAACGCATGCAAGTTATTCGTGACTCTGTTGATGCTACTAAAGAATACGAAATCAATGAAGCTGTTGCACTTCTTCAAAAACTAGCAACAGTTAAATTCAACGAAAGTGTTGATGTATCAGTAAACCTGGGTGTTGATTCTCGTCGTAGTGATCAAAACGTACGTGGCGCGACTGTATTACCACACGGTACTGGTCGTGAAGTTCGTGTTGCTGTATTCACACAGGGCGCTAACGCTGAAAAAGCGAAAGAAGCTGGTGCGGATATCGTTGGTATGGACGATCTTGCTGCACAAGTTAAAGCTGGCGTAATGGACTTTGACGTTGTAATTGCATCTCCAGACGCTATGCGTGTTGTTGGTCAATTAGGTCAAATCTTAGGCCCACGTGGTCTAATGCCTAACCCGAAAGTTGGAACAGTAACACCTGACGTAGCAACAGCAGTTAAAAATGCTAAAGCTGGTCAAGTACGTTACCGCAACGACAAGAATGGTATTATCCATTCTACAATCGGTAAAGTATCATTTACTGCTGAACAAATTAAAGAAAACCTAGAAGCTTTATTGATTGCGCTGAAAAAAGCGAAACCAGCGGGCGCTAAAGGTCAATTCTTGAAAAAAATTAGTCTATCTACAACAATGGGTGCGGGCATGAAAATTGACCAAGCATCTGTTGATACTACGGTAGCTTAATTTTTTAATACCCATTTTTCATTTTAATTTATTGAAATGTGATCTGGGTATACAAGGCGATAAATTATCTGTATGATTTGTCGCCTTACTTTGGAGGGCCTTAGGTCCCTTCCGAGACCGTAGGTGCAGTACTTTTGTATTGCTTAATTTCCTACGTAGATGGTGCCGGACCCCAGAAAGAATTATTCTACCTGGATCCGATTACCGAAATAGTGCCTCATGAATTCAATAATGAATAATTGAGGGTGTTTATCTAGGGTTAAACCTAGTGTAATCCAGGAGTAAAACCAAATGGCATTAAGACTCGAAGACAAGCAAGCTATTGTCGCTGAAGTCAATGTAGCTGCTACAGCTGCTCTGTCTGCTGTGGTTCTGGCGTTCCAAATAAAAACAAAGTGGGTAAAGTTACAGTTGCTCAACTTGAAGAGATCGCTAAAACTAAAGAAGTTGATTTAACGGGTGCCGATCTTGAAGCGATGGTACGTTGTATAGCGGGTTCTGCTCGTTCAATGGGTCTGGAAGTAGAGGGCTAATATCATGGCTAAATTATCTAAACGCATGCAAGTTATTCGTGACTCTGTTGATGCTACTAAAGAATACGAAATCAATGAAGCTGTTGCACTTCTTCAAAAACTAGCAACAGTTAAATTCAACGAAAGTGTTGATGTATCAGTAAACCTGGGTGTTGATTCTCGTCGTAGTGATCAAAACGTACGTGGCGCGACTGTATTACCACACGGTACTGGTCGTGAAGTTCGTGTTGCTGTATTCACACAGGGCGCTAACGCTGAAAAAGCGAAAGAAGCTGGTGCGGATATCGTTGGTATGGACGATCTTGCTGCACAAGTTAAAGCTGGCGTAATGGACTTTGACGTTGTAATTGCATCTCCAGACGCTATGCGTGTTGTTGGTCAATTAGGTCAAATCTTAGGCCCACGTGGTCTAATGCCTAACCCGAAAGTTGGAACAGTAACACCTGACGTAGCAACAGCAGTTAAAAATGCTAAAGCTGGTCAAGTACGTTACCGCAACGACAAGAATGGTATTATCCATTCTACAATCGGTAAAGTATCATTTACTGCTGAACAAATTAAAGAAAACCTAGAAGCTTTATTGATTGCGCTGAAAAAAGCGAAACCAGCGGGCGCTAAAGGTCAATTCTTGAAAAAAATTAGTCTATCTACAACAATGGGTGCGGGCATGAAAATTGACCAAGCATCTGTTGATACTACGGTAGCTTAATTTTTTAATACCCATTTTTCATTTTAATTTATTGAAATGTGATCTGGGTATACAAGGCGATAAATTATCTGTATGATTTGTCGCCTTACTTTGGAGGGCCTTAGGTCCCTTCCGAGACCGTAGGTGCAGTACTTTTGTATTGCTTAATTTCCTACGTAGATGGTGCCGGACCCCAGAAAGAATTATTCTACCTGGATCCGATTACCGAAATAGTGCCTCATGAATTCAATAATGAATAATTGAGGGTGTTTATCTAGGGTTAAACCTAGTGTAATCCAGGAGTAAAACCAAATGGCATTAAGACTCGAAGACAAGCAAGCTATTGTCGCTGAAGTCAATGTAGCTGCTACAGCTGCTCTGTCTGCTGTGGTAGCCGATTCTCGCGGCGTAACAGTTGGTGCAATGAATGAACTTCGTGCTGCAGCACGTGCAAACGGTGTGTATTTACGAGTAGTTCGTAACACATTGGCACGTCGTGCACTTGAAGGTACTGACTTTGCATGTCTAACAGAGATGTTTACCGGTCCTACTATCCTTGCATTTTCAAACGAACATCCAGGTGCTGCAGCACGTCTTATTAAAGACTTTGCTAAAGCAAATGAAGCGTTTGAAGTGAAAGGACTAGCATTTGAGGGTGAATTCATTGAAGCCGCTCAAATTGACCGTCTAGCAACGTTACCGACATACGACGAAGCAATTGCGAAACTGATGGCTACTATGAAAGAAGCTGCAGCTGGCAAACTTGTACGTACTCTGGCTGCAATTCGCGACCAGAAAGAAGAATCTGCAGCATAATTGCTGTAATACTATTTAATTATTATTAATAGGAATTGACTCATGTCTCTTACTAAAGACCAAATCATTGAAGCAGTTGCTGAATTATCAGTAATGGAAGTTGTTGAACTAATCGAAGCAATGGAAGAAAAATTCGGCGTATCTGCAGCTGCTGCAGTTGCTGGTGTTGCTGGCCCTGCTGAATCTGCTGAAGAGCAAACTGAATTTGACGTTGTAATGACTGCATTCGGTGAGAACAAAGTTAAAGCAATCAAAGCTGTTCGTGGCGCTACAGGTCTTGGCCTGAAAGAAGCTAAAGCTGCTGTTGAAGCTTGCCCAACTGTAATCAAAGAAGCTGCTTCTAAAGAAGAAGCTGAAGCTCTTAAAGCTGAGTTAGAAGAAATCGGCGCTACAGTTGAAATTAAATAAGTTATAGTCTATAACTTATTAGCCATGTAAATGGCATTGGCTGGTGATTATTTAATCACCGGCCTTTTTGCGCTATAGGATACCGTAATTTTTCATTATTTTTTACGGTGTCGGACATTTAAGGTGATGTTAAATAACGCATCATTAACACGAAAATAATGTTCGCCGTTGCCTAACAATGAACACCTAATATTAGGTCAGGCAGCTATGATCACTTATCAGCGAGCAAAGGAACCACATGGGTTACTCTTATACTGAGAAAAAACGTATTCGTAAGGATTTTGGTAAACGTCCACAGGTGATGGAAAAACCATACCTGTTATCGATTCAACTAGATTCATTCAAACGATACCTTGAAGTAGATCCAACTGGAGAAGTCGGTCTAGAAGCTGCTTTCAATAGCATCTTCCCGATTGCCAGTTATTCAGGCACATCAGAACTACAATATGTCAGCTACCGTTTTGGTGAGCCGGTATTTAATGTTAAAGAATGCCAAATCCGTGGAGTAACATACTCTGCTTCATTACGCGTTAAATTACGTCTTGTTATTTATGATCGTGATGCACCTGCAGGCACGGTTAAAGATATTAGAGAACAAGAAGTATACATGGGTGAAATGCCACTCATGACCGAGAACGGTACTTTTGTAATCAATGGTACTGAGCGTGTTATCGTTTCTCAATTACACCGTTCACCTGGTGTATTCTTCGATCACGATAAAGGTAAAACGCACAGTTCTGGTAAGGTTCTTTATAACGCACGTGTAATTCCTTACCGTGGTTCTTGGTTAGACTTTGAGTTTGATCCTAAAGACAACCTATTTGTTCGTATTGACCGCCGTCGTAAACTGCCGGCAACTATTATGTTGCGTGCGCTAGAGTACTCGACAGAACAAATTCTAGAGATGTTCTTTGATACAACTAAGTTTGAAATCAAAGACGGCAAAATCACCATGGCATTAATTGCCGATCGTTTACGTGGTGAACAGACAACTTTTGATATCATTGGTAATGGCAAAGTGTATGTTGAGCAAGGTAAACGTGTTACTGCTCGTCATATCCGCCAACTTCAAAAAGATGGTATTGATAGTATTGAAGTACCGCTTGAATACCTTGAAGGTAAAGTTGCAGCGAAAGATTACATCAGCTCAGAAACAGGTGAGATCATTGTTAATGCAAATGATCTGTTAACACTTGAGTTATTAGCTGAACTTTCACAGTCTGGTATTAAAGCGTTTGAAGTGATTTACACCAATGAGCTTGATTGTGGTTCATTTATCTCAGATACACTGCGCGTCGACTCTTCAACTAACCGTCTTGAAGCATTAGTCGAAATTTACCGTATGATGCGCCCTGGTGAGCCGCCAACAAAAGATGCGGCAGAAGGTCTGTTCCAAAACCTATTCTTCGCAGAGGAACGTTATGATCTATCTAAAGTAGGTCGTATGAAGTTCAACCGTCGTGTTAATATCGAGGGCGATGAAGGTGCTGGTATTTTATCCAAGGAAGATATCTTAAGTGTAATGAAAACACTGATTGATATCCGAAACGGTAATGGCATCGTTGATGATATCGATCATCTTGGTAACCGTCGTATCCGTTGTGTTGGTGAAATGGCAGAAAACCAATTCCGTGTTGGTTTAGTGCGTGTTGAACGTGCTGTTAAAGAGCGTTTATCGTTAGGTGATCTTGATGCGACAATGCCGCAAGACCTAATCAATGCAAAACCTATTTCAGCTGCTGTTAAAGAGTTCTTTGGTTCATCACAACTGTCTCAGTTTATGGATCAAAATAACCCGCTTTCAGAAGTTACACATAAACGTCGTATCTCTGCGTTAGGCCCTGGTGGTTTAACTCGTGAACGTGCGGGCTTTGAAGTGCGAGATGTTCACGCAACTCACTACGGTCGTTTATGTCCAATCGAAACGCCAGAGGGACCAAACATTGGTCTGATTAACTCGTTGGCTACTTTCGCTCGTACAAATGATTACGGTTTCTTAGAAACACCTTACCGTAAAGTAGTAGATGGTAAACCAACTGATACAGTTGAATACCTGTCTGCTATTGAAGAAGGTACATTTGTAATCGCACAGGCTAGCGCAAGTGTTGATGAAAATGGCGTTCTAAATGAAGAGATGATCCCTTGTCGTCATAAAGGTGAAACAACCTTTATGAGTCCTGCTGATATTGATTATATGGATGTGTCTCCACAACAGATTATCTCTGTTGCTGCGTCACTTATCCCGTTCCTAGAACACGATGATGCTAACCGTGCCTTAATGGGTGCGAACATGCAACGTCAAGCCGTTCCTACTTTACGTGCAGACAAGCCTCTTGTCGGTACAGGTATCGAACGTCGTCTTGCAATCGATTCTGGTGTAACAATTATCGCTAAACGTGGCGGTGTAATTGATTATGTAGATGCATCTCGTATCGTTGTTAAAGTTGATGATGCAGAGCTGCTTCCTGGTGAAGCTGGTATCGATATCTACAACTTAACTAAATACACGCGTTCAAATCAGAATACTTGTATTAACCAAAAACCTACGTGTAAACCAGGCGAGCCAATCGTTAAAGGTGATGTACTAGCAGATGGCCCATCAACAGATATGGGTGATTTAGCACTAGGTCAAAACATGAAGATCGCCTTCATGCCTTGGAATGGTTACAACTTTGAGGATTCAATCCTTATTTCTGAGCGTGTTTCGCAGGAAGATCGTTTCACTACGATCCATATCCAGGAGTTCTCATGTGTCGCACGTGAAACAAAACTGGGTAGCGAAGAAATTTCTGCCGATATCCCTAACGTTGGTGAAGCTGCGCTAAGCAAACTTGATGAATCAGGTATTGTTTACGTAGGTGCTGAAGTTAAACCTGGTGATATCCTAGTTGGTAAAGTGACACCTAAAGGTGAAACACAACTGACACCAGAAGAAAAACTATTGCGTGCTATCTTCGGTGAGAAAGCGTCTGATGTTAAAGACAGCTCATTACGTGTATCTGCCTCAACATACGCAACGGTAATTGACGTTCAAGTCTTTACCCGTGATGGTGTTGAAAAAGATAAACGTGCGCTTGAAATCGAAGATATGCAACTTAAAGCTGCGAAGAAAGATTTAACTGAGAAGTTCCAAATCTTAGAAAACGCAATTTATGAAAAAGCATTAAACATTCTTGTCGGTGCTGGTCATGATCAAGCTCGTCTAGAGCAGATGCCTCGTGCACAGTGGTTAGAAGTGCTTATTGATGATGAAACCAAACAGTCTCATCTGGATCAAATCGTTGCGCAATATGATGAAATCAAAGCTGATTACGATAAACAGTTTGATATTCAACGCCGTAAAATTACCCAAGGTGATGATTTAGCACCGGGTGTGCAGAAGATTGTTAAAGTTTACTTAGCAGTTCGTCGTCGCCTACAACCGGGTGATAAAATGGCCGGTCGTCACGGTAACAAAGGTGTTATCTCTAACATCGTTCCTGTGGAAGATATGCCTCACGATGAATTTGGTGTTCCTGTTGATATCGTACTTAACCCGCTGGGTGTACCATCACGTATGAACATCGGTCAGATTCTTGAAACACACTTAGGCTTAGCGGCTAAAGGTGTGGGTGAGAAACTTGAGCGCATGATCAAAGACCAACGTGAAGTTGAAATGACCAAGGTTCGTGAATTTATACAGAAAATGTATTCATTCGGTGATGCTCCATGTCACGTTGATATCAGTGAATTCGATGATGAAGCAGTAATGCGCTTGGCTAAAAACCTCTACAAAGGTTTACCAGTGGCAACACCTGCATTCGATGGCGCATATGAGTCAGAAATCCGTGAACTACTGCGTATGGCTGATCTGCCAGAG
The DNA here is from genome assembly GCF_983033635.1 of Psychromonas sp. Lineage (NCBI taxonomy): Bacteria > Pseudomonadati > Pseudomonadota > Gammaproteobacteria > Alteromonadales > Psychromonadaceae > Psychromonas > Psychromonas sp. The sequence goes on from NZ_CEZLMY010000057.1 coordinate 10,548, forward strand.
TCAGGTCAACTGCAATTGACCGATGGCCGTACCGGCATTCCATTTGAACGTCCGGTAACCGTTGGTTACATGTACATGTTGAAACTGAATCACTTAGTTGATGATAAGATGCATGCTCGTTCAACTGGTTCTTACAGCCTAGTTACTCAGCAGCCACTTGGTGGTAAAGCTCAGTTCGGTGGCCAGCGTTTCGGTGAGATGGAAGTATGGGCACTAGAAGCTTACGGTGCTGCTTACACGCTTCAAGAGATGCTTACTGTTAAGTCAGATGATGTTAACGGTCGTACTAAGATGTATAAAAACATCGTAGATGGCGACCATAGAATGGAACCAGGCATGCCTGAGTCATTCAACGTATTGTTGAAAGAGATCCGTTCATTAAGCATCAATATCGAGCTAGATGAAAGTAACTAAGCAATTCTTAGTTTAGATATAGTATATATGTGGCGTCTTGAAAATTAAGGCGCCTAGTTTTAACTCCTATGGGAGAGTAGCGTGAAAGACTTATTAAAGTTTTTAAAGCAACAAAATAAAACCAAAGAATTTGATGGTATTAAAATTGGTTTGGCATCACCTGAAATGGTCCGTTCATGGTCATTTGGTGAAGTTAAGAAACCAGAAACAATTAACTACCGTACATTTAAACCGGAACGTGAAGGTCTTTTCTGTGCGCGTATCTTTGGTCCAATTAAAGATTACGAATGTTTATGTGGCAAATATAAACGCCTTAAACATCGTGGTGTTATTTGTGAAAAATGTGGTGTTGAGGTTACTCAATCTAAAGTTCGTCGTGATCGTATGGGTCATATCGAACTAGCATCACCTGTTGCACATATTTGGTTCCTTAAATCACTTCCGTCTCGTATCGGCCTAATGCTGGATATGACGTTACGTGATATTGAACGTATCCTATATTTTGAATCTTTTGTGGTTGTTGAACCAGGCATGACTGATCTTGAGCGTCGTCAAATTCTTCTTGAAGAAGAATATTTAGATATGCTTGAGCAGTGGGGCGATGAGTTTGAAGCACTTATGGGTGCTGAAGCGGTATTTGCTTTATTAAAACAGCTTGATCTTGACCACGAAATTTCTGTAATGCGTGAAGAGTTAGGTACAACTAATTCTGAAACTAAACGTAAGAAATTAACCAAACGTCTGAAATTGGTCGAGTCTTTCCACCAATCTTCAAACAAACCAGAATGGATGATCCTGACTGTACTGCCAGTTCTTCCGCCTGATTTGCGTCCGCTAGTACCACTAGATGGCGGTCGTTTTGCGACATCTGATCTGAATGACCTGTACCGTCGAGTTATTAACCGTAATAACCGTCTAAAACGTCTATTAGATTTAGCTGCGCCAGATATTATCGTACGTAACGAAAAACGTATGTTGCAAGAGTCTGTGGATGCGTTATTAGATAATGGCCGTCGTGGACGCGCAATTACTGGTTCTAACAAACGTCCTCTGAAATCGCTTGCAGATATGATCAAAGGTAAGCAAGGTCGTTTCCGTCAAAACTTACTCGGTAAACGTGTAGATTACTCAGGCCGTTCTGTAATTACAGTAGGTCCAACTTTACGTTTACACCAGTGTGGTCTTCCTAAGAAAATGGCACTTGAACTGTTCAAACCATTTGTTTACGGAAAACTGGAAGCATTAGGTCTTGCTACAACGATTAAAGCTGCTAAGAAATTAGTTGATCGTGAAGGTGGTGAAGTTTGGGATATCCTAGAAGGTGTAATCCGCGAACATCCGGTACTACTTAACCGTGCACCAACACTTCACAGATTGGGTATCCAGGCATTCGAACCTGTACTAATCGAAGGTAAAGCGATCCAGCTTCACCCGCTAGTATGTGCGGCATATAACGCCGATTTCGATGGTGACCAAATGGCGGTACATGTACCGTTAACTATTGAAGCACAGCTTGAAGCGCGTACTCTGATGATGTCTACGAATAATATCCTATCACCTGCAAATGGTGAGCCGATTATCGTACCTTCTCAAGACGTTGTACTTGGCCTTTATTACATGACTCGCTCTAAGATCAATGCTAAAGGCGAAGGCATGTATTTCCTGAGTGCTAAAGAAGCTGAAAAAGCATATCGTGCTGGCGCAGTCGCTCTACAGGCAATCGTGAAAGTGCGTATGACTCAAGTTCATATCGCAGAAGATAAATCACGCAGTGAAACAACACAATTGGTTGAAACAACTGTTGGTCGTGCAATCTTGTCATTGATTATGCCGACTGGTTTACCGTTTGCTCATGTTGATTTAGATATGGGTAAAAAGGCGATCTCTAACGTATTGAATGCTTGTTACCGTCTGTTAGGTATTAAAGATACCGTTGTTTTTGCTGACCAGTTAATGTATACCGGTTTTGAATACGCGACATTGTCAGGTGTATCTGTTGGTATTGACGACATGGTTATTCCTGATGCTAAGAAAACATTAGTTGAAGATGCTGAAAGTGAAGTTTCTGAAATTCAGGAACAGTTCCAAGCGGGTCTTGTAACTGCTGGTGAGCGTTACAATAAAGTTATCGATATCTGGGCAAGTGCCAATGAGCAAGTTGCTAAAGCGATGATGGATAACCTTTCTAATGAAACGGTTCTGAATGCTAAAGACGAATACGTTGAAGAAAAGTCATTTAACAGCGTTTACATGATGGCCGATTCAGGCGCTCGTGGTAGCCCTGCTCAGATTCGTCAGCTTGCTGGTATGCGTGGTCTGATGGCTAAACCGGATGGTTCAATCATCGAAACACCGATCGTTGCGAACTTCCGTGAAGGTCTGAACGTACTTCAGTACTTCATCTCAACGCATGGTGCGCGTAAAGGTCTAGCCGATACAGCACTTAAAACAGCAAACTCGGGTTACCTAACTCGTCGTCTTGTTGATATCGCACAAGATTTAGTTATCACAGAAGAAGATTGTGGTAGTGAAGAAGGTTTACTTGTTAAACCGCTTATTCAAGGTGGTGATATTGTTGAGCCGCTTCGTGAACGTGTTCTTGGTCGTGTTGTTGCACAAGATGTGATTAAACCTGGTACTAAAAACGAAGTGTTGTTTGCACGTAATACACTACTTGACGAAAAACTGTGTGATCTTATTGAAGAAGCATCAGTAGACCAAATTTGGGTTCGTTCTGTTATTACCTGTAAAACTGACTTTGGTGCATGTGCGGCTTGTTACGGTCGTGACCTTGCCCGTGGTCATGTGGTTGGTCAAGGTGAAGCTATCGGTGTTATGGCAGCTCAATCAATCGGTGAGCCTGGAACACAGCTGACAATGCGTACGTTCCACATCGGTGGTGCCGCATCGCGTGCTGCTTCTGAAAACAGTGTACAAGTTAAAAACAGCGGTAAGATTAAACTTCATAATGCTAAGTTTGTAATTAACTCTGACGATAAAGTGGTTGTTACTTCTCGTTCAACAGAATTAACGATTATCGATGAACTAGGTCGTACTAAAGAAAATCATAGACTTCCTTATGGTGCGGTACTTGAGAAACAAGATGGAGCTGTTATCACCGCTGGTGAGATTATCGCTAACTGGGACCCGCATACACATCCAATTATTACGGAAGTGAAAGGTACCGTTGAGTTCTTAGACTTTATCGAAGGGATTACAATTTCCAAACAAACTGATGAACTGACTGGTTTATCAAGTATTGTTATTATTGATCCGGCGCAACGCCCGACTGCGGGTAAAGAGATGCGCCCAATGGTGAAACTTGTTGACGCCAAAGGTGAAGATCTATTTATTCCTGGTACTAAAGTTGCTGCGCACTACGCACTCCCTGCCAACGCAATTGTGAGCCTGGAAGATGGCGCGCAAGTACAAGTAGGTGATGCGGTTGCTCGTATTCCACAGGAAAGCTCGAAAACTCGTGATATTACCGGTGGTCTACCACGTGTTGCGGATCTATTTGAAGCACGTACGCCTAAAGATGCGGCAATTCTTGCTGAAGTTTCTGGTACCTTAGCATTCGGTAAAGAGACTAAAGGTAAGCGTCGTCTATTGATTACACAGGCAAATGGCGATGTGTATGAAGAGATGATCCATAAGTGGCGTCACCTGAACATCTTCGAAGGTGAGAAGATTGAGAAGGGTGAAGTTATTTCAGATGGACCTGAATCTCCACATGACATTCTTCGTCTGCGTGGTATTAGCCCAGTTGCTAACTACATCACTAATGAAGTACAGGAAGTTTACCGCTTACAAGGCGTAAAAATTAATGATAAACATATCGAAGTTATCGTTAACCAAATGCTACGTAAATGTATGATTACTGATGCTGGTGATTCAACCTTCTTAGTGGGCGAACAAGCTGAAGTGGTACGCGTTATCATTGATAACCGCCGCCTAGAAGCTGAAGGTAAAGCAGTTGCTACCTTTGATTACCAGTTACTTGGTATTACCAAAGCATCACTTGCGACTGAATCATTTATCTCAGCGGCATCTTTCCAAGAAACAACACGTGTTCTTACGGAAGCGGCTGTTGCTGGTAAGTGTGACAAATTACATGGTCTTAAAGAAAATGTAATCGTTGGTCGTCTGATTCCTGCTGGTACTGGTTTCGCTCATCACAGAGCGCGTGCTGCTGAAAAAGCGAAAGCACTTGAGCCGAAAGTAGAACAACCTGTTGTAGATGTAGATGCAGCTGAACAAAACTTAGCTGACTTACTAAACGCAGTTGATTTTGGTGAATAAACCTCACTAAACAAAAACAATAAAAAAGGTGCTTCGGCACCTTTTTTTTTGCTTGATTTTTAATAAATATTCTACACACTGAAGCTTCTAATAACATTTAATCAAAATGGAATCCCACATGAGCAGCAAGAAAATAATCAATACATCTAAAGCGCCCGCAGCAATCGGTCCATATTCTCAAGCAAACCAATTTGCCAACTTAGTTTTTACTTCTGGGCAGATACCACTCGTTCCAGAAACGATGGAAATTGTTGAAGGCGGTATTAGCGAGCAGACAGAACAAGTAATGAAAAATTTATTTGCAGTATTAGATAAGGCAAATGCTTGTGCATCGTCTATTATCAAAACAACTTGTTATATTAAAGATATGAATGATTTTGTCGCATTTAATGAAGTTTATGGTAAATACTTCCCTGATTCTGCACCGGCAAGATCTTGTGTTGAAGTTGCACGCTTACCTAAAGATGTGTTGGTAGAAGTTGAAGCGATTGCTATTAGCACAGTAAACGAAGGTTAATAATAGAGGCTCATAGTGTGAGTGAAGAGAAAGTTAAATTTTCAATTGTTGTTTCCGGTGCACCTTATGGTTCGCAAAGCGCCAGTAGCGCTTATCAATTTTGTACTACAGCTTTACTGGCTGGACATGAAATTAATGATGGAGTGTTGTTTAATGGATAAGCACAAAGTTAAATTTTCAATTGTTGTTTCCGGTGCACCTTATGGTTCGCAAAGTGCCAGTAGCGCTTATCAATTTTGTGCTACAGCTTTACTGGCTGGACATGAAGTTGTCGGTGTGTTTTTTTATCAGGAAGGCGTGCTTAATGCAAATCAGCTGGTTAGCCCTGCAACTGATGAAATAAATTTACCCGATTTTTGGGCGGCACTTGCTAAGCAGTATAAATTTCCCTTAGAAGTGTGTGTCTCAGCCTCACTGCGGCGCGGCATTATCAATCAGCAAGAAGCAAAACAACTATCGCATGTGCAATTTAATTTAAAACCTCCCTTTGTCTTAAGTGGTCTGGGGCAACTAGCAGAGCTTAGCGCTAGCTGTGATCGTTTGGTGCAGTTTTTGTAGGTAAGAGTTATGAATGAAAAAAAAATAGGTATTTTAAATCGTTGCTTGCCGCATGGCAGTGCACAAGGGCGTGAATCATTAGATCTAACGCTTGCAATGTCTGCATTTAATGAATCACTTTCACTGTTTTTTATCGGTGATGGTGTATATCAGTTAGTTGATGGGCATTCACCCGAAGAGACGCTACAGAAACATTATCAACCACTGTTTAAGATGTTAGAGATGTATGACGTCGACAATATCTATGTTTGCAGCCTTTCACTGCAGAAAAGAAGTCTGACCTCTGAGATGTTAATGCTTGCGGTAACATTATTAGATAATAAACAACTGCATCTGAAATTAGCCGAGCAAGATCAATTATTGAGTTTTTAAATATGATATTACACACTGTAAAAACATCGCCTTTTCAAACGCTTGCAATTGCCAATTGTCTGGAGCTGTTACACGAAAGTGATACACTGTTATTAATTGAAGATGCAGTTGTCGCAAGTCAAGCTGAACATCAATTTTATGCTCAACTGAAATTACTTTCTGAGCAGGGGCGCTTAATGGTATTAGAAGCAGATCTTGAAGCGCGGGGTATTAAAAATAACATCGGAAAAACATGCAGTTATTTTGACTTTGTAGAATTGGTAGTTAAACATCAAAGCCAGCTTGCCTGGTAAAAACCGTTTGCCTCTTACAATCCTTGATTCCTCCTCCTTTTTTGTGATCATAAACACAATTGCTTAATTATTGACTCCTTTTTATATTCAGCGTAAACTCTTGCAACCCTTATTTTAAGGGTTGATTTTTCACACACATTTAGGAGCTATTTAATAATGGCAACAATTTCACAATTGGTACGCAAACCGCGTAAGGACAAAGTTCAAAAAACTAATGTTCCTGCGTTAGAAGCGTGTCCTCAAAAACGTGGTGTATGTACTCGTGTATATACTACTACTCCAAAAAAACCAAACTCAGCAATGCGTAAAGTTGCTCGTGTTCGTCTAACTAACGGTTTCGAAGTAACTTCGTACATCGGTGGTGAAGGCCATAACCTGCAAGAGCATAGTGTAATCTTGATCCGTGGCGGTCGTGTAAAAGATTTACCGGGTGTTCGTTACCATACTGTTCGTGGTGCACTTGATACTTCAGGTGTTGCGGATCGTCGTAAAGGTCGTTCTAAGTACGGTACTAAAAAGCCTAAGTCATAAGCTTTTCCGTAAGTAAGGCCAAACAAACACTATTTTAATTTAATATGTTTTGGGTAAAATCCTGAAGCGCACGGAGAAAATAAGATGCCAAGAAGACGCGTCGTAGGTACTCGTAAAATCCTTCCAGATCCTAAGTTCGGATCGGAAATTCTAGCTAAATTCGTTAACGTTGTAATGGTTGACGGTAAAAAATCAGTTGCTGAAAAAATTGTTTATGTTGCATTAGAAACTGCCGCTGAAAAAAGCGACAAAGTTGCATTAGATCTTTTTGAAGTAGCTCTTGAAAACATACGTCCAAGCGTCGAGGTTAAATCTCGTCGTGTTGGTGGTTCAACATACCAAGTTCCTGTAGAAGTTCGTCCTTCTCGTCGTAATGCGTTAGCAATGCGTTGGTTAGTTGAAGCATCACGTAAACGTGGTGAAAAATCAATGGCATTACGCCTAGCTGGTGAGCTAGTCGATGCAGCAGATAACAAAGGTTCAGCGGTTAAGAAACGTGAAGACGTTCACCGTATGGCTGATGCTAATAAAGCATTCGCTCACTACCGTTGGTAGGAATCTCGCACAAGTAATTACTTGTGCAGTTTTGCTTGTAAATAAAAGCTTAGCAGTATTAAAAGGACATCAATTTGTCACGTACAACTCTTATTGAGCGCTACCGAAATATCGGTATTGTTGCTCATGTCGATGCGGGTAAAACAACAACGACAGAGCGTGTATTGTTCTACACTGGATTGTCTCACAAAATTGGTGAGGTGCATGACGGTGCAGCAACAATGGACTGGATGGAGCAGGAGCAGGAGCGTGGTATCACTATCACATCTGCTGCAACTACTACATTCTGGTCTGGCATGCAGGGGCAGTACGAACAGCACCGTATCAATATTATCGATACGCCGGGGCATGTTGACTTCACTATTGAAGTTGAACGCTCACTGCGCGTGTTAGATGGTGCGGTGGTTGTTTTTTGTGGCGCATCTGGTGTTGAACCTCAATCAGAAACTGTATGGCGTCAAGCTAATAAATACCACGTTCCACGTTTAGTATTTGTTAATAAGATGGACCGTACGGGTGCTGACTTTGAAGCTGTAGTTGAACAAATCCAAACTCGTTTAGGCGCGACTTGTGTTCCTATTCAATTGAATATCGGTGCAGAAGAAGAGTTTAAAGGGGTAATCGACCTGATTAAAATGAAGGCGATTAATTGGAGCGATACAGATCAAGGGATGACGTTTAATTATTACGACATTCCGGCTGACCTACAAGAACGTGCTGCTGAAATGCATGAAGAACTTGTCGATGCTGCCGCTGATGCAAACGACTTCTTAATGGAAAAATACCTTGAAGAAGGTGAGCTTTCTGAAGAAGAGATTAAAGCTGGTTTACGTATTCGTACGTTAAACAATGAGATTGTTTTAGCAACCTGTGGTAGTGCCTTTAAAAATAAAGGCGTGCAAGCAGTGCTAGATGCAGTTATTGACTTCCTTCCTTCTCCTGCTGAAGTTGCTGCCATTAAAGGCATTGATGACAAAGAGAATGAAGTTGAATGTCCAGCGACTGATGAAGCTCCATTTGCTGCACTCGCATTTAAAATTGCAACAGACCCGTTTGTGGGGACGTTAACATTTATGCGCGTGTATTCAGGTGTGGTTAATTCAGGGGACCACGTTTACAACTCAGTTAAAATGAAGAAAGAACGTTTTGGCCGCATCGTGCAGATGCATGCCAATGACCGTAAAGAGATCAAAGAGGTTCGTGCTGGCGATATAGCTGCTGCCATTGGCCTTAAAGATGTCACAACGGGTGATACGCTTTGTTCAGCTGATCATAAAGTGATCCTTGAACGCATGGAGTTTCCTGAGCCGGTAATTCAAATCGCGGTTGAGCCAAGAACCAAGGCCGACCAAGATAAATTGACTATCGCGTTAGAGAAACTGGCTGCTGAAGATCCTTCGTTTCGTGTTGAAACAAATGAAGAGTCTGGGCAGATATTGATTTCCGGTATGGGTGAACTTCACCTTGATATTATCGTCGATCGTATGCGTCGTGAGTTTAGTGTGAACTGTAACGTCGGGAATCCGCAGGTAGCTTACCGAGAAACTATCCGTAAAACGGTTGAAGTTGAAGGTAAATTTATTCGTCAAGGCGAAGGGCCTAGCCATTATGGCCATGTCCATCTCAGACTTGAACCGCTTGAAAAGGGTGCAGGTTTTGAATTTGTTAACGAAATTGTTGGTGGTAGTGTTCCAAAAGAATTTATCCCGGCAGTTAGCAAAGGCTGTGAAGAACAGATGAACCAAGGTGTGCTAGCAGGTTTCCCTATGCTTGATATTAGAGCAACATTATTCGATGGTTCATTCCACGAAGTTGACTCTAGTGAGATGGCATTTAAAATTGCAGCTATGATGGGTTTTAGAGAGGGGGCATTAAAAGCTGATGCAACTATCCTTGAGCCTATGATGAAAGTTGAAGTGACTACACCGGAAGATTGGATGGGTGACGTTGTCGGCGACCTTAACCGTCGTCGCGGTATGATTGAAGGTATGGATGATGGCCCAGGTGGTGTTAAAATCCTTCATGCAAAAGTACCGCTTGCAGAAATGTTCGGTTATGCAACCGCATTACGCTCTGCAACACAGGGTCGCGCTTCATATTCGATGGAATTTGTCGAATATGCTGGTGCTCCGAAAAAAATTGCTAATGCAATTATTGAAGCGAAATAAAAAATAAATTAAACTATCGCCTTTCCATGTGATGGCATGTGGAGAGGTATTAACTGATAAAGAAGGTACACACTGTGTCTAAAGAAAAATTTGAACGTAATAAACCACATGTAAACGTTGGTACAATTGGCCACGTTGACCATGGTAAAACAACTCTTACTGCTGCTATCACTAACGTACTTGCTAAAGCACATGGTGGTGAAGCTAAAGATTTCGCATCTATCGATAATGCTCCTGAAGAGCGCGAACGTGGTATCACAATCTCAACTTCTCACGTTGAGTACGATACTGACACTCGTCACTACGCACACGTAGATTGCCCAGGACATGCCGATTACGTTAAAAACATGATCACTGGTGCTGCACAAATGGATGGTGGTATCCTAGTTGTTGCTGCAACAGATGGCCCTATGCCACAAACTCGTGAGCACATCCTACTTTCTCGTCAAGTTGGTGTTCCACATTTAGTTGTTTTCATGAACAAATGTGACATGGTTGATGACGAAGAGTTATTAGAACTAGTAGAAATGGAAGTTCGTGAACTTCTTTCTGAATATGACTTCCCAGGTGATGATTTACCAGTAATTCAAGGTTCTGCTCTTAAAGCGCTTGAAGGCGAACCAGAATGGGAAGCAAAAATCCTTGAACTAGCTGATGCACTAGATAGCTACATCCCGCTTCCAGAGCGTGATATCGACAAACCATTCATCCTACCAATTGAAGATGTATTCTCAATTTCAGGTCGTGGTACTGTTGTTACTGGTCGTGTTGAACGTGGTATCATCAAAGTTGGTGAAGAAGTTGAGATCATTGGTCTTAAACCTACTACTAAAACTACATGTACTGGTGTTGAGATGTTCCGTAAACTTCTTGACGAAGGTCGTGCTGGTGAGAACGTTGGTGTTCTTCTACGTGGTACTAAACGTGAAGAGATCGAACGTGGTCAAGTTCTAGCTAAGCCTGGTTCAATTACTCCTCATACTAAATTTGAGTCTGAAGTATACGTACTAAGCAAAGATGAAGGTGGTCGTCATACTCCATTCTTCAAAGGTTACCGTCCACAGTTCTACTTCCGTACAACTGACATCACTGGTGCTGTAGAGCTTCCAGAAGGTGTTGAAATGGTAATGCCTGGTGATAACCTTAAATTCGTTGTTGAGCTAATCGCTCCAATCGCAATGGATGAAGGTCTACGTTTCGCTATCCGTGAAGGTGGCCGTACTGTAGGTGCTGGTGTTGTTTCTACAATCATCGAGTAATAATTACTCTTAGATTGAACAACGCAAAAAAGAGAGCTTAGGCTCTCTTTTTT
>NZ_CEZLMY010000058.1:0-11259 GCF_983033635.1 Psychromonas sp.
GGCCGAAACCAGATTGGTATTAGTGAGCATTAGTTAGTGTTAGTGAGCATTAGTTGAGTACCTGCTAAAAAACAGCATTGATAATTCAGCCTATATATAGCTAAAGATGCTGGCCGCAACCAGTTCGGCATTAGTGAGCATTAATTGCTTTTTTAATTTTAGATAAAAAAACAGCGCTTTTAGCGCTGTTTTTATTAGTAAGGAATTTAAATAACTTTTACTTTAATTTAAACCTAATTTAGCTAACTCTTTATTAACGACTTTTGCTGGTAATGGGATATAACCATCTTTTTTAACAATCACTTGCCCTTGTTGCGATAAAACCATTTTTAAAAATTCAGCTTGTAATGGTGATAACGGTTTGTTTGGATGCTTATTCACGTAAACGTATAAGAAACGTGAAAGAGGATATTTCCCCGTCACCGCATTATCCATTGAAGCTTCAATAAAAGGGCCACCTTTCTTTGAAAGTGCAATCGCTTTAACACCTGCCACTTTGTAACCGATACCGGAATAACCAATTGAATTTAAAGATGATGCGACCGATTGCACTACTGAAGCAGAGCCTGGTTGCTCATTTACAGAGTTTTTGTAATCGCCTTTACAAAGTGCTTTTTTCTTAAAATAACCATATGTACCTGATACTGAATTACGACCAAATAGCTGAATATCTTTACCAGCCCAACCGCCCGTTAAACCAAGATCAGCCCAACGTGTTGCATTTTTATCTGCGCCACATTTTTGTGTTGCAGAAAAGATCGCATCAACTTGTTTAATTGTTAGCCCTTCAATAGGGTTATCTTTATTTACAAATACTGCTAACGCATCAATAGCAACACGAACAGAAGTTGGTTTGTAACCGTAACGTTTTTCAAATGCTTCAATCTCTTTTGACTTCATTTTACGACTCATAGGACCAAACTGAGAAGTACCTTCAGTTAAAGATGGAGGCGCAGTTGAAGAGCCTGCTGCTTGAATTTGAATATTGATATTAGGGTATTGACGTTTAAACTCTTCTGCCCAAAATGTCATCATATTTGCTAATGTATCAGAGCCGACAGAAGAAAGGTTTCCTGAAATACCGCTTACTTTTGTGTAAACAAGTAATGCCGCATCTGTAGCTGAAGCTGCAACAGAGAATAGCGAAGCTGCACTTAATGTTACTGCTGTTGCTAACGTTTTAAGTTTCATTCAAAACTCCATCATTATCATCGTTAATTAAGAATTATCTATTTTATTGGCTTGTTAATAAAATAAAAGTTACGCCTCCATGGCGACGTCAGCTAATATGCGCTACCAATATGACACTTTAATGACATCTGTTGTTAATAATCATAATTTTAAGAGTAAAAAAAAGGCTTGTTATGAAATTTCACAACAAGCCTTAAAAAAAGTTCTCAAATAGATTATTTACGTAAACGACGTACTAATAACAGTGGTAAAGCAAAAATCCATAGCCAGAAACTTGCTGCTCCTTGACGTTCATAAGGATCTTCTTTTATATTTAGCAAATCAGACTCCCAACAGTTTGGGCTGTCACTTGGACTAATTACGGTGTCATTACGTATTAACTTAAAGGCAACTTGTGTAGCATTTACTTTATTTTTGTAATCATCAGCAGTGTTATATTTGTAACCTTCCGCTAGCACAGTTCCGTCATCATTAATTACCCTTGCACTGCGAATACGGAAATAAGGCGAAGTAACAACACCATCCGTTTCACTGCAGATTAAATCATTGATTAACCAGCTGTCACCACTTGTATTCTCATATAAAAATGCAGTCTGGCTACGCGGGCTGGCAAGATAAACAGGATCTATTTGATCATAATCATCTACTTGTCCAACCACAAAACCGTCTTTATTAATATCATAGGCCAGACTGTTCGCACCAGTTTTAGCGCCATTCTCCCCCGCTAAACGCTGCTGGGTAGTTAAGACCTTTTTATCTAATAATGGAATATTTATTGCACCAGTATCGATATTATAAACAAAGAATTCAAACGGAATATTACGACCTTTGGCAATGGCATATTCACGATTACCGACCACAATATTACTATCAGTAATAGCTTGCGCCCAAGTGTTATAAATACCGCGATCCTGATCATCAGTATCACCAATATCCGCAGTGGCAGATGAGATAACAGTCGGTTTACCATATTCCCCCGTTTCTGATGGCGACATAATAATCGCACGCTGACGGGCACCTAAACTGATGTTGCTGTATTCAAACGTAGAAGCACCCACTGCCATACCTGAGCTATTAATATCAAATGCACTGGCACTAAATGTTAGACTTCCGTAATGCTCTTCGTTATAGCCATTCGATGCTTCTGGTGAATTTCCAAGCCAGTGGCTTGCCAAAGGATAACCTGTCAGATCACTAACGCCACCATTAACTGTAGCCGTAGCATCCCAAGCCCAAGCCTGTGTATCAAAACCAGGACAATACACTAATTCATTAAGCGTGCTCATTTGCTCATCTTGATCACTAAAAAAGCAATATTTGAAATATTCATCGCTATCTTTAGGATAAGAAACACTTGAGCTCCCTATCACTAGAGTTTTAGACTCACCATTGCCATAAGTCACTTCTTTTAACTTATAGGCGCTTGTTAAACCTCCATTGCTGGTAAAACTAGGTAATAATGAAGTGACATCACCGCTTACAGATTTTACAAAAGCACGGCGCACAAACTCACGGGTACCACTTTGATAAGGCGCAGAAGAGTAACCGACTACAAAACGATCATCCGTTTCGGTGGGTAACGGATTAGTAACATCTGTAACTTTAACATCAGTACTATTCTCACCAAGAGCGTAAGGAATTTGAGGCTGATCGCTACCGTTTAACAGGGTGTTAGCCATAAAATAACGGCTGTAACCATTGGCAGCATTGGCTTGTGCATTTCGCCATTGTTGATAACCATTTTCATAGCTTAAATCACCAGCAGTTTCTGAGCCATAAAACTCAAGCCAGCAAAGAACACTGTCATACTGACAATCCCGATTAAAAGTAAGCGGTAAAGCAATATCAATATCGGCCGATAATGAAGCTTTCATTGAATAGGTGCCAATAAACGTGCCATCATCGGAAATAGCAGAGGGATATGGCCCATACAAAGCGCCATCGGCAGTGACGCTTATCTCTTCAACCGTATAATAAGGTTGTTGATTTGCCCAGCTGTTATTTGCTAGTAGCAAAACCACACCTGCTAAGGTAACTTTAAATTTCATTTAACTATTTTCCCCATTTTGTAATTCTTCTAACTCTTCCCAACGCATAAATGCTTCTTCTAATTGTTGTTCTGTATCAGCAAGCTCAGCTAAGAATTTATCAGCTTCAGTTTTCTCTTTAGTAAAGAACTCTGGCGTATTTATGCTTTCCTGGAGCTCTTCTACTTTTATTTCTAACTCTTCTAAAACTCGCGGTAAACCATCAAGTTCTAACTGCAGTTTGTATGATAACTTTTTCTTTGCTGCCACTTTTACCGGTGCTTTGTCTTTTTTAACTTGAGCTTTGGCGTCGCTAATAACGGGCTGACGTGTGGCTTCGCTTTGTGTTTTGTGACGTACAGCATCGCTGTAACCGCCGACAAACTGCTCTACATTACCATTCCCGTCAAAGAACCAGGTATTCGTAACCGTATTATCAACAAAACTACGGTCATGACTTACCAGTAATAGCGTGCCCTGATAATTCGCTAATAACTCTTCTAATAGTTCCAGCGTTTCGACATCAAGATCATTGGTAGGTTCATCAAGAATCAATAAGTTATTTGGCTTTAAGAAAATTTTGGCAAGTAACAGACGATTTTTTTCACCGCCCGATAACGCTTTTACTGGCGTTCTAGCGCGCACAGGGTGAAATAAAAAGTCTTGTAAATAGCCTAATGCATGACGTTTAAGACCGTTCACTTCAACTTCCTGTTTACCTTCTGCAAGGTTATCCATCACAGATTTTTCAGGATCTAGGGTATCGCGATACTGGTCAAAATAGGCAACTTCTAATTTAGTTCCGCATTTCATGGTGCCGCTGTCAGGCTGTAACTGATCTAAGAATAATTTCAGTAAGGTACTCTTACCGCAGCCATTACGGCCAACTAAAGCTATCTTATCGCCGCGCATAATGGTGCAGGAGAAATCACGCACAATACACAAATCATCATAACTATAAGCAATATGATCTGCTTCAAAAATAATTTTTCCTGAGCGCGTACCCGCATCAATATTGATTTTGGCTTTGCCCTGCACATTCTGACGCTCTGCACGCTCATTACGCAGTGATTTAAGTTCGCGAACACGGCCTTCGTTACGTGTGCGTCGCGCTTTGATCCCCTGGCGGATCCATTTTTCTTCAATCGCTAACTTACGGTCAAATTCAGAATTTTGTTCCTCTTCAACACGTAACGCTTCTTCTTTGGCTACTAAATAATCATCATAACCGCCCGGCCATGAGCTTAAATTGCCGCGGTCAATATCGATAATGCGCGTTGATAAACGGCGGATAAATTCCCGGTCATGACTGATAAATACAATTGAACCCTGGAAGCTTAGTAAAAACTGCTCTAACCACTCGATTGTCCCAACATCCAAATGGTTGGTAGGCTCATCAAGCAGCAGCAGATCGGGATCATTTACTAACGCTTTGGCAAGCGCTACTTTACGTAACCAGCCGCCGGATAACTGATCTAAGGTGGTATCCGGATCAATTGCTAAGCGGTCTAAAATCTGATTTATTTTACTGTCTAACTGCCAGGCATCTAACTGATCAATCTGCTCCTGGAGTTTCTGTAATTTATTTAACTGTTTTTCGCTGCAGTCTTCAGCAATAACATGTAACTGGTGGTGATACTCTTTTAATACTTCACCCGCATTTTCCATACCCGATGCAACGAAATCATAGGCACTCATGGTATTCGCTGTTGGCGGATCCTGCTCTAAACGTGCGATTTTAACATCGTTATTAATCAGCATACTGCCGTCATCTAATTGAATACGGCCGTCTAACACTTTTAATAGCGTTGATTTTCCTGCACCGTTACGTCCGACTAAACAAACACGTTCATTAGGTTCAATCACTAGGTTCGATTTATTTAATAATGCACTGTCACCGAAGGCGAGCTCTGCGTTATGTAAAGTTAATAATGCCACGTAAATACTCTTTTTTATTGGGTGTGAATATGAATAAAATCGTTTAGCTCTTGTAAGCTGAACGGCCAGTTAATGCTATTCCCGTTTTCATCTTCTATAACCGGAATCGAATAACCGTATAAATCCACTAATTTCTGATCGTGGATGATATCGACTTTTGAATAGGGGGTATTAGTCTGCTGCAATAATCTGACGGCATCATCACACAAATGACAGCCGTCAGTGAAATATAACAACAGATTTTTACCCGCCATTATTACTATTTCTTATTTATCATGCTTAGTTAAAATCCAGCACTGGTGGATTTTACTGTTTCGTTTAAAGTCTTCAGGAATTGATGACTGGCTGATGTCGTTAACATAAAAACCTAATGCTTTAACCGCATCAATATCTAACTTAAAGCCGCGCTTATTATTTGAGAAGATAATCTCACCACCTGCATTTAAACGTTCACTGGCCGATGTTAATAACGCAACATGATCGTCTTGAACATCAAACACATCAGTCATACGTTTTGAGTTGGAGAAGGTTGGCGGATCGATAAAGATCAGATCAAACATCTCATGGGCATGCTGCAGCCATTTAATGCAGTCCTGCTGGATAAACTCATGCTTACCTTTAATACCATTCTCAGCAAAGTTATCTTCACCCCATGCTAAATATGTTTTCGACATATCAACACTGGTTGTTGATTTAGCGCCGCCTAATGCCGCATGCACAGATGCTGTTGCGGTATAACAAAACAGGTTTAAGAAATCTTTTCCTTTCGCCATTTTTGCAATACGTAAACGCGTTGGACGGTGATCTAAAAACAGGCCTGTATCTAAATAGTCCTGCAGATTGACCAGCAGTTTTGCCTGCCCTTCATGCACCACTAACGACTGTTTTTTAGTGTCTAGTTTTTCATACTGCTGGCGCCCTTTCTGACGTTCACGTACTTTAATCACTAGCTTATCATCAGAAAGATTCAGCATATAACGCACCGTAGAAACCACATCTAAAAAGCGGCGACGTACTTTACCTGCTTCAATCTCTTTCGGCGCACGGTATTCCTGGATGATGACATACTCGCCGTAACGGTCAATAGCTACATTATATTCAGGCAAATCGGCATCATACATGCGGTAACACTCAACGTTTTCACGCTTCGCCCATTTCTCTAACTTTTTGAGGTTTTTAGTTAAACGGTTAGCAAAGGCTTCAGAGTAAATAGCAGGCTTAATCTGCTTAACTTCTTTAAAGACAATTTCAGATTCGGTTTCTTGCCCCATTGCAAAATCATCATCTCCACGTCCCATGGTCCACGGATTGATAGGCTCTGGAGTTTTATTGTTTTTATCTGATTCAACTACGGGGGCAGCTTCAACTACTTTTTCAACATTACGTTTTGCCGAAATACGGTAATTTTTAAGGACACACTCAATCGGACCGTTAAAGAATTTAAAGCTTTTCGCTGCACGCATACCTAAACAGCTCAGCAGCTCTGTATCCATGGCAAACATAGCCAAATTCCAGCCTGCGAATGCTTCTTTGAAGTGGTAACCTAACTCTGTGTATAGCGTGATGGTATCGCTAAAACCACCTAACCGCTCTCCGTAGGGAGGGTTACTGATTAGCATGCCCGTTTCCAGCTCTTCCGGTGGTAATACCTTTTTAGCATCGGCAACCGAAAATTCAATTAATTCTGCAACGCCTGCACGCTGTGCATTTTTACGTGCTATTTCAATCATATCTTTGCTTAAATCAGACGCGTAAAAACGTGTTTCGCACTGATTAACCGAGCGTTTAGCATAAACCTGAGCAGAGGTTTTTAATGTATTCCAGCACGCTTGATCATGTTTTTTCCACTTTTCAAAACCGAAGGTCTGACGCAGTGAACCCGGTGCTATATTGAGCGCCATCATAGCAGCTTCAATAACAATGGTGCCCGAGCCACACATTGGATCCAATAATGCTTCCCCTTGCCAGCCACTGCGTTTAACAATACCTGCAGCTAAGGTTTCACGAAGCGGTGCTTCACCGGCAATTGTGCGGTAACCACGAAGATGTAACGGCGATCCTGACAGATCTAAATAGATTGTCGCTTTATCTTTCCATAAGCGACCGTTGAAACGGATATCGGCATCGCGTTTTTCAACACTCGGACGATCATCAAATTTTTTGCGGAAGCGATCCACAATTGCATCTTTAATTTTTAACGCACCAAACTGCGTATTACGAATTTCATCGTTACTGCCGGAGAAGTCAATCGAGAAAGTATTATCAATATCAAAATGCTCTTCCCAGGGAATATTGCTACAGCCTAAATACAGATCCAGTGAATTCAACACTTTGAATTCACTAAGCTTTAATAATACTCGAGAGGCAAAACGCGACCATAAACAGACTTTGTAGCCTTGTTCTAATGTGCCATCAAAAGCCACACCACCGTTCATCTGTTTGGTATTTTCAATACCCATTTCTTTCAGCTCAACTTCAAGCAGTGGGGCTAAACCTTTGGCGGTCGGGATAAAGTAACTTAACATAATGGCTCTCAGCAATAATAGGGGGAATAAAACAGCGCGTATTATACCCAAACCACTAGGAAATGCGAGCTTCACAGCCACTATCAAGAGATCTAGAGATAGATTAGTCAAGAACAAACTACAGTTGATTTTTACACCTATAGTTAATGAGTCTAGTTAACAGCGTTTGCGTAGTTAGCAGTGATCAATCATTTCCCGTAATAATAACTAATCGTTTACATAAAAAGTGTATTATCATGCAATTAAAAGGAAATTATTTTGACACTCACTTATCCTCTAATCGGAATAGCAGCCTTAATCGCCATCGGCATCTTACTGCATCATCCCTCAAAGTCACTCGGTATTCCCTCTTTACTTATTTTTATGGGAGTCGGTTTAGTTTTTGGTAATGGTGAGTTTGACTTTGTTTATGACGATCTTAAATTAACCTCTCAAATCGGTGGCATCGCGTTAAATATTATTGTTTTTACCGGGGGCCTAAATACCTCAACAGATGATATAAAAAATGCATGGAAGGAAGGTGGTATATTAGCGACCTTAGGGGTTGTTATTACATCTTTAATTTCTGCTGCCATTATTTATCAATTTTTCGAGTTGAATTTTCTTACCTGTTTATTATTTGCCGCCGTTGTCTCGTCCACTGATGCAGCTGCCGTTTTCTCTATTTTAAAATCCAAAAAACTAAAACTCAAAGAAAATGCAGATACCATACTTGAATTTGAATCGGCAACCAATGACCCAGTCGCGTTAGTTATGGTAATCATGTTGACTGCTATTCTAGTCAGTAGTGATGGTGCGCTCCCAAGCCCCACAGAGATCAGCTCGCTGCTTACGCAGCAAGTCTTGGTGGGTACGTTGCTAGGAACGCTGGTTGCTTCTTTAGGGGTGTTTGCATTAAATCGTATAAAGCTTGAAGAGTTTGGTTTGATCCCCGTCTTTATTTTAGCCTGTTTTATTATTGCAACTTATGGCAGTGAACTGCTTGGCGGTAACATTTTAATCGCCTCTTATATTGCCGGTGTTATTTTCGGTAATCACTTAGAGCGAGGCCGTGAAGTTAATAAACATTTCTATAACGCCCTTTCTTGGTTAGCCCAGTCATTAATGTTTGTCGTACTCGGATTACAGATATTTCCAGCACAACTTCCGGTTGTATTTTACACCGCAATCGGCTGCGCAATCGTGCTGACTTTTGTCGCCAGACCAATAGCAGTAATGCTTTGTTATTTACCATTTACTAAATCGAGTTTGAAAAAACGTCTTTTTATTTCCGCTATCGGTTTGAAGGGGGCAACTCCCATCGTTTTTGCACTTATCCCGGCAGCGGCTGGCGTTGAACACGCGGATAAAGTGGTATACGTTGTCTTTTTTATTGTTTTGTTTTCAATACTGGTTCAAGGTGGCGTGTTAGAACCTTTAGCCAAAAAATTACAGCTTAATATTGATGACAGTGAAGAGACTAAAGGTACTGAGTAATAACTTTTTCATAGGCTAATATACCTGTCAGCATTGAAATTATGCGTTGCATCTTATTATGTAGGTGCAATTGCTAACGAACACGGAACAAGCAATAGTAAGAAAAAACAGACCGAAAGTTGCTTGCAGTAATATAACAAGAGATCTCTTTTACAAGTAATATAGAGGTGTATTGTATACTCACTTTTCTTGTATTGTTCAGTCAATCATTTGGCTGTGTACAGATTAATTTAGTTACAACACCTTGCTTATAAGTGCTTTCTGTATATATCTAAGGCTGACTTACAAACAATAATCATAGTATAAAAGTGACCGTGTGTTTGTTAAGCCTAACGAAATTGCCGAAGCTAAAAGATCGAATAAGGCGCTTCTTTGTTAGTTAAAATTTCAGCAAAAATAGTAACTTTTGCTTTTCTAACTGGTAATGTTTATTACTGTAAAAGGTGTTGAAATTACACGCGATGGACTTCCCATACTAGGCTAAGATTACCGGGTAATACTAAGTTCTTGAGTTACGCAGTTCATCGCGCACGCTGGATAATGCCGATGCAACTAAACCAATCGGTACAGCAACCATTCCAAGGCCAATCATCAATACAAAAAAAGTAAAGATCTTGCCACCCGTTGTGATCGGATACATATCACCATACCCCACCGTTGTTAATGTAGTGACAGCCCACCAAAGGCTGTGAAAAACAGATTGAAATTGTTCAGGTTGAGCTGCATGTTCAAAATAATAGATACCAACCGCTGATAAGTAGAGCATGATAATGGCAATGAAACCGAAAAGAATGAGTTCTTCTTTGGCGATTATCAAAGCACGATGAAAACGATTTATTGCTTGATTATATCTAAATAATTTAAGTATACGTAATAAGCGAAATAACCTAAAGATGCGCACGCTACGCAGATCAAAACCAGTTGCGATATAGAATGGTAAAATAGCGATCAAATCAACTAAACCATAAAAGCTGAAGATAAAACGCAATTTTTTTTCAGCAGTATAAATCCGTAACAGATACTCAGCAGTAAAAATAGATACAGTAATCACCTCGATAATATGTAAAATATGTTTAGTGCGGGAAGATAAATCGGGCAAGGTATCCAGTGAAAAGGAAACTAAAGAGACTATGATTAGAAATTGAATAACAAAGGTAAATATTTTACCTGATAAATGGTCAGTGCTATCTACAAGTTTGCAGATCCTATTTTTATTAAACAACTTAAACCTCTGTTTGCCTAGATTAACAAAAACTCACATTAACGATATATTCCTGTAAATTCAATCGTTCATACTGTTATTTCTAATAGCGTGAGAACAGACGTGTCATACAGCGCACTTTATTAGAAAAATAGATTAATCATGCTCTACAGCACCCTCTTTCTGATTATTGACTGATCACAGTTTGACCATTTCAAGCTTGTTAAAAACATTTTACTCCATATACTGTTTTCAACCGGGGCGCTTGAAAAAGCACCCCGGTTTTTTTTTGCCTGCCGTTTATGCCTGTAAATCAAAACCAAATTGTTAATCATTTTTGTTATAAATTTAGGAAACAGTTATGCGTATTGAACAAGATCTAAAATTAGGTTTTAAAGATGTCCTTTTCCGTCCAAAACGTTCGACTTTAAAAAGTCGCTCACAGGTAGAACTATCCCGTGAATATACGTTCAAGCATAGCGGTCGTAAGTGGAGTGGTGTGCCAATCATAGCCGCCAATATGGACTCCGTAGGTAGTTTTGCAATGGCAACCGCCCTTGCCGAGCATAATGTATTAACCGCAATCCATAAGCATTACACAGTTGATGATTGGACTCATTTTGTGAAAAAAGCCCCGGCTAAAGTACTTAACAATCTAATGGTTTCAACCGGCACATCAGAAAAAGACTTCCAGAAAACCATTGATATTATGGCGCTTTCAGAAGAACTGATGTTTATCTGTATCGATATCGCCAATGGTTATTCTGAGCATCTGGTTGAATATGTTGCCCAAGTACGTGCCGCATTTCCGGATAAAGTGATCACCGCCGGTAATGTCGTTACCGGCGATATGGTTGAAGAGCTAATTTTAGCTGGTGCGGATATCGTTAAAGTTGGCATC
>NZ_CEZLMY010000058.1:11269-21150 GCF_983033635.1 Psychromonas sp.
TTCTGCGATTATTGAATGTGCCGATGCCGCTCACGGCCTTGGCGGCTGTATTGTCGGTGACGGTGGTTGTAGCTGCGCGGGCGATGTTGCCAAAGCCTTTGGCGGTGGCGCTGACTTTGTTATGCTCGGCGGTATGCTTGCAGGGCATCGGGAAAGTGGCGGTGAAATCATCGAAAAAGATGGCAAAAAGTTCATGAAATTCTACGGCATGTCATCTAAAAGTGCGATGGATAAACACTCAGGTGGTGTGGCTAATTATCGCGCTGCTGAAGGTAAAACCATATTATTACGCTATCGCGGCGAAGTAAGCGAGACGATTCAAGATATTATGGGAGGCGTACGCTCTACTTGTACTTACGTTGGCGCTTCCAGACTAAAAGAGTTATCAAAACGCACCACCTTTATCCGTGTACAAGAGCAAGAGAATAACGTCTACGGTAAAGAGTAATAACCGCGCTTAGTTGATTCAATAACACGTAAACTAGTTATAGCTTACGTGTTATATATCCAAGCCATTTCATGATGCAGGAATCAGCGTCTTGAAGTTGGTTTGGGTATATTCAAATCAACAAACTTACGGCACCGCTAATACCGCGCAATTACACAGATCATCACTTTCAAATTTTGTTAACTCCCCCGCTTTTAATCCAGGAACAGGAAAAACTCGTACCGTTAACGGTTTGTTTAAACGATATGCCATGGTGCCGGTATCCCGCATCAGCGCACTCATTTTGGCAATCGAGGTATCCCCCGGAATCGGCACTGTATCTAAACCTATCCCGCACACCGCGCTATAGGTCAGCAATGCGCGCATATCATAATCGCCATCAATTGAGCCTTGTGCAAGACCGGTATCTTCAGTTACCGCTAACATCAAACCGGAGAACCCAACCAACGGCATCTCTTTTATTGATTTAAATACACGTGTTAATAATGCAGAGGCTTCAACCGTGCCCGAAGCACCAAAATATGGCACCCCCATCTGTTTATAAACATCCACCATACTTGCGCACTCTTTTGAAGGAGCCGCCGAGCTATCGATTCCCGCAAAAGTAAAATCGCCGTTGCTGTTGTTTTTCTCAAAATCATCAAGGATGCTTTTAACCGTCGAGACATGATACTGCAAGCCTTCACTCATCAAACGGTAATACTCTTTAAAACGCTGATTATGATTAAGGGAATCATTTTTCTGGTTAAATTCATTAAGCAGATGCAGCAACAGATCGGGTGTTTCCAAACCAAGCACATACAGATTGCCAAGCGTTTTTTGATGATAACTAGCGGGGAAATAAGGAATAAGCGGCTTGCAGTTAAAGTTAACCGTAAAGTTAAAGTTGCCCTCTCCACGTGCAGTAATTTCACTGATTTTTGCAACCGCTTGTGCAGCCTCTACTATTAGCTGATTATCTAACACACCATATTCATCTAACGGCACATTAACACAAGCATTGCACAGGTCGCCGTAAGATTGAATTAAATCGGGCAGTAATGAAATTTCATGTGCTGTTTTCGCTTCGCCAATCGCAAAACGAATACGTAAACCATCTGATTTTATTGCATTCAATAACTCACTGATATATTGCAAATCAGCTTTTGTGCTATTGATATCCTGGGTATTTAAGTACTCGGCAAAAGCATTAGTGACAATACGAATCGACTGCACTTGATAACCATTTTCAACAAATTTAGCAGCTAGAGATAAACAAAAATCAGAGGCTTTGCGGATCTCTTTTTGCCAGCTTGAACGGTTTTTATCTAAGACTAAAAATGTGCTGATCGTTCGTAATTTACATAATGCTTTAGATTGATAATTCATAAAGTTAGTTCCTATTTATGGTCTCGGCAGAAGACACTGTAAAACTACAGAATATTTATAAGTTAGCCAACTAATTTAGCCATTTTGTACAATAATAACTGTTTGATTAAATTTTTTGCCACTCACATGCGCTGTCATAATTCAGTCATTTTCAGCCATTAATATAACTATCATGATCTTACTAGTTAATAACTTAGGAATATTTATGAGAAACAGTAAAACAGTTCAAAAAACAGTAATTGCCATCTTATTAAGCCTGGCCAGCAGCCTTACAACTGCCCAATCTGCGGTTAAAAACGTTATTTTAATGATTGGTGACGGCATGGGTCCGGGTCAAATGGGCCTGCTGGAAGAATATGCACGTAAAGCGCCAAACTCTATTTATAACGGCCGTGATACAGCGCTTAAAACCATAATTGATAATGGTGTATTAGGTATGTCATTACATAGCCCCGCGGATGCATTAGTGGTTGATTCTGCTTGTTCCGCCTCTCATCTTGCCTCAGGTATGGATGCACCTTCTGAAGCAATCGGTGTTGATATCGAGGGTAATCCTGTTGAAACCGTTTTAGAGACTGCTAAAAAATTGGGTAAATCTACCGGTCTGGTTTCAGATACACGATTGACACATGCGACACCGGCCGCCTTTGCATCACATCAACCACATCGCTCACTGGAAAGTAAAATCGCCGAAGAGATGCTGGCCAATCGCGTAGATGTGATGTTATCGGGTGGACTGCGTTACTGGATACCAAAATCGGTCAATAACAAAGGTGATTTATATCAACAACTGCAGAAACAAACGGGGGGTGAGATAAAAATCAAATCGAAACGTAAAGATCAAAAGAATCTATTAGCAGAAGCACAAGCAGCCGGTTACTCAGTAGTTCATACCCGCCAGACATTAGCAGACACAAAAGGTATGCAATTGCTGGGTTTATTTGCCTATTCAGGTATGCAGGACGGGATAAGCTACAGCAAGAGTAAAAACTCAGCCGCTCGCACTATGCCGAGCTTAAAAGAGATGACCAGCAAAGCACTTGATGTTTTGTCAGAAAATCCCAAAGGTTTCTTTTTAATGATTGAAGGTGGTCAGATTGATTGGGCCGGGCATGATAATGATGCCGCAACTATGCTGCATGAGATGCTTAAATTTGATGAAACAATCCAGTATGTTTACGACTGGGTAAAAGAGCGTAACGATACCTTAGTGGTTGTAACAGCCGACCATGAAACAGGTGGATTTGGCTTTAGTTATTCTCGCGCCAATACACCCAAAGCGCAAAAACGCAGTGGTATCGCCTTTAAAGATCGCGATTACAAACCAAACTTTAATTTCGGATCAATAGCTATTCTAGATAAGCTATATGCTCAGAAAAAAAGCTTTGCCGGCATTATCTCTGCATTTGCAGAAACAGATAAAACAGCAGGTTCATTACAAAAAATCGTGAATGCCAATAGTGAATTTAAGATAACGATACAACAAGCAACAGATATTTTAGAAAACGAAGAAAACCATTATCACGATCCCGATAACAAATACCTTAAAGCTAAAACCTTCCCTAAAGTAAACGATTTTAAAGCGTTTTATGTTTACGGCGAGGAGATCCGTAAAGACTTAATCGGGCGGGCAATAAGTGAACAACAAAATATCGTCTGGGGTACAGGCACACATACGGATACCCCGGTTGCAGTGATAGCTTATGGTCCTAACGATGTCACCGCTGCATTTTCAACGTTGTCTCATCATACCGATATTGGTCAGTTATTAATTAAAGCAGTAAAAAAAGGCTAATAGTCAGTTTCTGTTATACAAGCCACTTAGCATTAGTTAAGTGGCTGTAACTATTGAAACAATCAAAATATCTAAAGCCGCCATTTGTTGCAAAACAATAAAATGACCAAGAATCAGATTATGCGGCAGTAAGCTGTGCGATTTTGAAAACAAGCGATGATAATTTATTCAATTTCACCATTAGCTGCTTTAAAGCGTTGCGAAATAACTCTAAATTGCCCTTCTAATTGTACAAATATCTCATATAAATCAGGGTCAAAATGCGTACCGCGCCCCTCTTTAATAATTGCACAGGCTTTTTCATGTGAAAATGGAAGTTTATAAGGTCGTTTCGAAATTAAGGCATCATAGACATCCGCGTATGCCATAATACGTGCAGCAAGCGGGATCTCATCTCCTTTTAACCCGCGAGGATAGCCTGAGCCATCCCATTTTTCATGGTGTCCACCGGCAATATCTTTTGCAGTTTCAAGGCATGCAGGATCATCAAGAAAGCGTTGTGCTTGTGCAATCGTTTCTTCCCCGGCAATTGCATGGCGCTTCATTGCGCTAAACTCTTGTTCCGTTAATTTACCAGGTTTAAGTAATATATTATCTGATATTGCTACTTTACCAATATCGTGGAGTGGTGCGGCATTTGCGTAGATCTCAACAAGCTCAGGGTTTAACTGCTCTTTAAATTTACTATCTTGACTCATCACTTTAGCCATCGCACGAACATACTCTTTGGTACGCTGAATATGCTCCCCCGTTTCAGGATCCCGATGCTCAGCTACAATCCCCATCACCACTAAGATAGCATCTTTAGTTTTCCGGAGCTGCTCCGTACGCTCAGCAATTCTTGCTTCAAGATAATCTTTATGCTGCTTTAACAGCAGATGAGTTTTAACTCGTGATTTTACCAGTTCAGGAACAACTGGTTTTGATATATAGTCAACAGCGCCTAATGATAAGCCCTTCGCCTCATCATCTGCTCCTCCCATTGCTGTGACAAAAATAATAGGAATACCTTCTGTTAATATATTTTTTTTCAATATATTAAGAACATCATAGCCCGTTATTCCCGGCATCATTATATCGAGTAAAATAAGGTCCGGGTACGGGGCTGTGCTGGCAATATCTATTGCTTTTTCGCCATTGGTTGCCACAACAATACTGTAGTCATTTTTAAGTATGTTCATCAAAATATGAATATTATCAGCCACATCATCAACAATAAGGATCCTAGGTTCAGCCTGTTTATTATTCATTTTCATCACCAATTAAGCTGCCCATCAATTTATTAACTAAAACCACAGTCTTTTCAATTTCAAAGTTGTATAAGCATTTACTAATTTCATTAATCTTCATGGCCCATTGAGAGCCCTGAACTAACTGTTCCACCTCATTCATAATATCAATAGAAATACTAATATCCTGATCGATATTTTCTATAACAAGCTCTAATTTATCTTTTAATTCAAAAGCATCCAGCACTTGTATTGGCCCTTTTTCCTTTTCAGTAATTGTCAGCTTATTAACATCGTCAATTGTTGCTTGTAAAGACGCGCTAAATTGCGCAACAAGCGCCTGCTCTGTTAAATTACCATTCTTCAGTTCATTATTAATCCTGGTTGTAATATCAAAAAGATTAATCATCCCTAAACTCCCTGCAACTCCTTTTATTTCATGCGTTAAAGCCTCAGCTTTTGCTCGTTTCCTGGCTGCAGTCAGTTGCTGTAAATCGTCGCCACTAACTGCATAATTATAGGCAAATTTATGCAGTTGTTTTAAATATAAGGTCAGGTTGCCAAGTAAACGCCCTAAACCGATATTAAAATCGATATAATCAGATGGGGGAAATTGTGCTAACTGCTGATCGACAATCGCACTGTCCAGCTTATCTGAAGATAAGCTTATAGATGAGTTATCTGTCAGCCAGCGCGACAATGCCTGTGACAATTTAAGTGGAACAATCGGTTTACTCACATAGTCATTCATTCCTGCAGCCAGTGTTTCCTCTCTATCTCCTTCCATGGCTTGCGCTGTCATGGCAATAATGGGTAAATTTTTATAATAATCATCATCTAATTCTACTGCTAATTGTCTAATGGCTTTGGTTGCTTCAAGGCCATTCATAATTGGCATTTGTATATCCATTAAAATAGCATCATATCTTTTGAGTTTAATTGCATTGAGCGCTTCTTCACCATTCTCGGCTGTTTCGATACCGGTTATGCCCATATGTTTAAGCAGCTCAATCCCAACCTCCCTGTTTATTTCATTATCATCAACTAATAAAACAGTTACATTTTCAATAACAGGCATCTCAATATCATGCAAATGATCATCAAGAGTACTAAATACGGCCTCATTCCCTAAAACCCCCATTATCGTATCCAATAAAATAGAAGAGGAGAATGGTTTAATAATAAAGCCGTCTATCTCCATATATTTAGCGATGCGCATTACCTCTTCACGTCCGTAAGCTGTGATCATAATTGTTTTTGGTTTTACAGTGAGTGACTCCATCTCATGAATTTTCTGTACTAATTCATCTCCTTTCATACCCGGCATATTCCAATCAAGTAAAATAATATCAACCCGGTTCTTTTCATCCCTTAATTTTTGCAGTACCTCCTCGGCACTGCTAAACATCTCATATTTCAAATTAAGGCTGCGTAACATTCCAGTTAAAACATCACGGCACGCTTCATTATCATCAACAGCTAAAATATTCAGATCTTGCAGTGTCGGTAATATTCTTGTTAACGCCTCGCTGCGTTGCTTTTCTTTCTCTACCGCAATAGCAAATTGTGCAGAAAAACAAAACGTTGAACCTTTGCCTAATTCGCTATTTTCAATCCAGCATGTTCCTCCCATTATTTCCGCTAACTTCAGACTAATCGCCAAGCCAAGCCCGGTTCCTCCATATTTACGACTTGTACTTTCATCAGCTTGAGTAAATTTACTAAACAGCTTTTTTTGCTGCGCTGCAGAGATACCAATACCTGAATCTTTTACATAAAACTTAAGCATTATAGTGTCAGCAGTTTGTGAGAGCGTCTCGATGCCAATCGTTATCTCTCCTTTTTCTGTAAATTTAACCGCGTTAGTACAAAAATTGGTTAAAATTTGCCCCACCCGCATCCCATCACCGATTAACGAAGAGGGAATATCAACAGGTAATTGAATCAATAATTCAAGGTTTTTCTCTCTGACGTTTTGTCCAATAAGATCAATTGATTGCGACACAACTTGGTTTAAATTAAAGACAACAGATTCAATCTCTAGTTTCCCTGCTTCAATTTTTGAGAAATCGAGAATGTCGTTTATGATGCGCAGCAGGGTATTGGCCGCATTTTCTGATTTGGTAATATAATTTTTTTGGATATGGTCAAGCTCAGTTTTCTGGGCAAGGTATAACATGCCGAGAATCGCATTCATTGGTGTGCGAATTTCATGTGACATATTGGCTAAAAACAGGGATTTTGCTTCAGTTGCAGATTCTGCTACCTGCTTCGCTGTTTTCAATTCAACCGTGCGCGTCTCAACTAACTCTTCTAAATGTGCTTGATAATTTTCCAACTGCAGTTCAGCATATTTTTGCTCATCAATATCTTCCAGTACATTAAGTAAATATTTTTTATCATCATCACCAACTTGAGCAATTGATGATAATTTCCCCCAGAAAATAGAGTTATCAGTTCGTTTAAACTTAGCCTCAAACCCTTTTACGCTGCCCGTTGATATTTTAGATAAAAACCGTTCTCTATCTTCATCTTTCTCATAATAATCAGTAAAAATAGAATTATGCATCTGCTCCTTATTTTCACCTTTAAAGATGCTGATTAAAGATTCATTGACTGAAATTATTGTTCCATCAAGCGAAGTCACAATAACGCCAACGGGCAGATGATCAACAAGGTTTTTATATTGTTGATGGCTTCGAAATAGTTCATTGGTACGCTGTGCAACTTTAACTTTAAGTACACGATTCCAAATAAACAAAAAGATAAGTAAGCCGAAGATAGGAACAATGATTTCCAGTAGTAATTTGTAATCAAAATCATGCTCATAAATCACATTAAACCAGTGACTGTTTATTTTTGTACGCTCCTCCTTACTAATCGCACTCAAGGCTTTCTTCACTAATCCTAAAAGGATCGTATCACCCTCTTTAACCCCCATACTCAATTTATATTGGTACGGCATTTCCCCTGAAATTTTAAGGCTGGTGATCCCTTCCCGACTCAGAACATCAC
Organism: Psychromonas sp.; assembly: GCF_983033635.1. Lineage (NCBI taxonomy): Bacteria > Pseudomonadati > Pseudomonadota > Gammaproteobacteria > Alteromonadales > Psychromonadaceae > Psychromonas > Psychromonas sp. The sequence goes on from NZ_CEZLMY010000058.1 coordinate 19,125, forward strand.
CAACCACGGCAAGGCCACCGACAAATGCAAAACTTTCTCCCCGCAATACTGATTTCAATCCTTCAGAAACACTATCCACTAAATGCAAATTAACTTTAGGGTGATTGCTTGCAACAAAATCATGAGAAGTATAACCATTAACAACAGATACCTTTTTACTATCAAGCTCTGTGATATCGGTAATAAATCGGACATTATCCTGAGTCACAATAACCATTGGAAATAGCAGGTAGGGGTCGGTAAAATCCATATATTTGTCACGAGGTGGTGATTTAACAATAGCAGCTAAAAGATCAATGCTTCCGTCCGTCATTCCCTCCAGCATCTCAGACCAACCGCGATTTTTAACCGGAATTATCTCAATCCCTAATAAAGCCTCTATTTTTTTAATATAATCAGCACTTAGCCCCTCATACCTGCCTTTTTCATTAATCGATTCGATAGGAGCCCAATTATTGTCATAACCTAAACGGATTATTGAATGCTCTTTTAACCAGTTTTTTTCTGCTAATGACAGGGACAACTTCTTATAATCTTTTTCTGCCCAGCCGCCTAAAATTCGATCCCATTCATTATCACTAATAGTTAACATCGCTTTTTTAAAAATACTGCTTAATAGCGGCCAATCCTTGCGAACTCCAATAGCATTCACAGATTCAACTTCAACTATTTTTTTACCTACCTGTAAGTTACTGATCAGCTCCTGCTTGATTATATACATAGCAACAGCTCTATTTCCCACATAGGCATCAACTTCGCCACTGGATACAGCAGCAAGTGCATCACTTGTTGATGCAAATTCATCTACAGTGATCTCCGGATATTTTTCGCTTAAAACTCCATTTAAAAAGAAACCTTTTTCAAGCGCCACCCGTTTCCCTGCTAATGCGGCAAGAGAGTTATACTCAGCTGTTTTTTGGTAAATAATGACATGTGGAACAACAACATAAGGATTGGTAAATTCAAAAAATGGCTCTCTATTTTTACGAGGCGTTATGCCCGTCAATGCATCTAACTTTTTATCTTTAACGCCATTATAAATAGTGTCCCAATCACCAGGATGTATCACTAATTTTCCGGCCAGACGTTTATTGAGTGTATTAATAAGTGCAGCGCCAATTCCTTTAGGAACAGCATCGCGATCAACATAGTCCATTGGAGGCCATGCAACCATAGTACCGATATTAATTTGCTCAATACCGTTTAAAAACGACAACTCTTCTGCCGTTAAGTTATCTATCAGGATTGGAGATTGGGTAAGGGTTTCCACCTTGGCAATTTCAGGATGACTCCATTTTTGAAAAAAATGCAGACGCTCTGCTTCGCTTAAACTTGCTAAGGATTTTTCTATGATAGAGGCAAGTTCAGGCCAGTCTTTGCGAATACCGAAACGCTGCTCAGATAACCCTTGTGCATACAGGGCTGAAAATTTTAAATTGGAATAACCCGACTGACTGATTAAATGATGGGCCATCCCCATACCAGCAATAGTGCCATCAACTTTTCCTGTTGAAACCGCCTCCAGTGCTTCCTGTAAATTACTGACCCAAACAATCTGCAGACTAGGGAACTCTTCCTGTGCATATTTGCTGGTAGAGTAACCTTCAACCAATGCAAATCGTTTCCCTGAAATATCCTCTCTTTTTTCAATATCCGAAACTTTATCATGGGTAATAATGTACTGCGCCAGCGATAAATAGGGGCTGGTAAACTCAAATTTATCTTGCCTTTCCGGGCGTTTTACTAACGTTGCAATCACATCAACTTTTTTATTTAATGCGGCATTATAAAGTTGTTTCCAAACGCCGTCAGGATAAATGGAGTAGCTAATTCCTGCTCTTTTAGCAACTTCACGGGTAATATCAACAGCAATCCCTTCATATTCCCCTTTCTCATTTTTAAAACTGTAAGGTGCATAATTCTGATCAAATGCAAAAATAATATCATTGTGTGTTTTAAGCCAGTTTAACTCTGCCTGCGTAAACCCTAAATCTTTCTCTTTATGGTAATATCCTTGCTCTGCATT
>NZ_CEZLMY010000059.1:0-21076 GCF_983033635.1 Psychromonas sp.
TGATAACACTGGCCAAATTATTACGGCGTTTACGATGGCGCTGCTGCATATTATGGATACCCGTAAATGCATGTTCCCATTCCGACTGACCATGGGGTAAGACGGTGCTTTTACTGTTCCATAACCAGTTGTTTAATTTTTTAAGATAATAATAATGCCAAATAATATGGGCAAAAAAAGAGGCGAGCAGTAACTCAGTTAAGCAGTTAAATAATGATCCAATAATCAAAACTGGCAGATAAACAAAGAATAAAGCCCAGATTAATTCTTTCCATGAGTATATTTTCAAATTAGTTACTCTAATAAATCAATTATGAACGTGTTGAAAAGCGATAACCAGCACCGCGTACAGTCTGCACTAAATAATCGTGATCAAGTAGCGCTTTGCGCAATCGGCGTATATGCACATCCACAGTGCGATCTTCAACATAAACATTGGTACCCCAAATGTTATTTAGTAGTTGTTCGCGACTGTAAACCCGCTCTGGATGGGTCATAAAAAAATGTAATAATTTAAACTCTGTAGGTCCCATCTCCAACGGCATTTCGGCAAGTGTTGCCCGGTGGGAAACAGGATCTAACTTCAATTTACCTACTTTGAGTGTATCATCGAGAGAGGTCGGGTTAACACGGCGTAAAACTGATTTTAAACGTGCCATCAGCTCTTTAGGTGAAAACGGTTTGGTGATGTAATCATCGGCGCCATTTTCAAGCCCGCGTACTTTATCTTCTTCTTCACCACGTGCTGTTAACATCACCACCGGAATTTGACGCAACATTTCATCTTGTTTTAAATGTTGTAATAATTTAATACCACTGCCACCGGGAAACATCCAATCTAATAAAATAAGATCAGGGTAAGGCTCCGCTAATTTATTCAAAGCAGTTTGATATCTGTCAGCTTCGCTGCATTCATAGCCATGTTGTTCAAGTACAAAACATAACATATCGCGGATTGCGACTTCATCTTCTACGACCAAAATGCGAGTTGCCATTCTACTTTACCTATTTATTATCTATTTAAAGTGGGTGCATTATTACCAGGCATTATGACACTTATATGACAATGATTCATAAACTGCCATAAAACTGGAAGAAAAATAGCATTTATTAAAAAAAATCATCAACTTTTGCCGATTTCACTAAAAATCATTTACACTCTATGCCAATTTCGTTTCTCTTTAATTAAGGTGCATTTCATGTTTTTCAAAAACCTACAAGTTTATCGTTTTACCCGTCCGCTTGAACAGGATGCTGATGCTTTAGAAAAAAATCTTGAAGAATTTAAATTCAAAAGCTGTGGTAGCCAGGATATTTCTAAACTTGGTTGGGTATTCCCAATGGGAAAATCAGGCTCAATGTATACTCATCTTGCAACAAAACAGATCCTTATCTGCCTCAAAAAAGAGGAAAAAATGCTACCTGCCGGGGTCATTAAAGATCAACTTAATGAACGTGTTGAAGCGATTGAACTTGAGCAAGGTCGCGCGCTAAAGAAAAAAGAGAAGGACAGCTTAAAAGAGGAGATCGTGATGCAGCTCTTGCCTCGAGCATTTAGCCGCACATCGCAAACCTTTGCGTGGATTGATCCGGAGTCAGATATGTTATACGTTGATGCTTCAAGCACACGCAAAGCAGAAGAGTTAATCTCACTACTGCGTAAAACACTTGGTAGTTTACCTGTTGTGCCAATCCAACTTAAAAACCAGGCGGATGTGATAATGACCGACTGGTTAGTGGAAGGTAATATCCCAGCTAACTTCAAGTTAGAAGATGAAGCGGAGTTATGCTCTGCATTAGAAGGCGGTGGTATTATTCGTTGTAAACAACAGGATCTGTTATCTGATGAGATAAAAAATCATTTATCTGCGGATAAATTCGTTACTAAATTAGCACTGAACTGGGCCGATAGTATTTCGTTTATAATTGGCGAAGAGTTTGCTTTAAAACGTATTAAATTTTCAGATGTCTTACAGGAGCAAAACGAAGATATCGATAAAGATGATTTTGCAGCACGTTTTGATGCTGACTTTGCGTTAATGACCGGTGAAATTAAACAATTAATTCCCGCTGTAATTGATGCATTTGGTGGCGAACAGAGCCTGTAATATAAAAGCAAAACAATGACCTCTGTAATTACTCAATTACAGAGGTTATGCTCTTATTCCTGCCAATTTAGACCAAAAATTTATATTTTTACTGCAAACAATCCCCCTCCTTTTCTGCTATTATTCCTGCCCAAATAAGTCCCCTTCATTTAAACAACGAGTTGAATATTATGAGTGTTTCTATTTTTGGCAGTGCAAAATCAAACAGTGCAACAAAAGCCCTTTTATTAGGTTCTGGCGAACTTGGCAAAGAGGTCGCTATTGAATTACAACGGTTTGGCATTGAGGTGATTGCCGCAGACAGTTATGAAAATGCACCGGCTATGCAAGTAGCTCATTCATCGCATGTTGTAAGTATGCTTGACGGGCAGCGTTTAGAAGAAATTATTCGTGCTGAAAAACCTGATTTTATTATTCCAGAAGTAGAAGCGATTGCCACCGATACACTGGTTGCATTAGAAGCCGATGGTTTTAATGTTGTGCCAACTGCTCGCGCAACAAAATTGACCATGGATAGAGAAGGTATTCGCCGCCTGGTTGCTGAAACGCTTGCTGTTAAAACATCTCCTTATGTATTTACCGACAGCAAAGAAGAATATTTACAAGCAGTTAAAGAAGTTGGCATTCCCTGTGTAATTAAACCGGTAATGAGTAGTTCAGGTAAAGGTCAAACTGTGATCAAGTCTGAGGCGGACTTAGAAAATGCTTGGACATACTCTCAAGAAGGCGGACGCACAGGTGCCGGGCGTATAATTGTGGAAGGCTTTGTTCCCTTTGATTATGAAATCACATTATTAACGGTAAGTGCTGTTGATGGTATTCATTTCTGTGCACCAATTGGACATCGTCAGGAGAATGGTGATTATCGTGAATCTTGGCAGCCACAAGTAATGTCTGAACAGGCACTACAAAAAGCACAACAGATTGCTGAAAAAGTAGTTAAAGAACTTGGCGGTTATGGTCTGTTTGGCATGGAATTCTTTGTTAAAGGAAACGAAGTCTACTTTAATGAGGTTTCACCTCGTCCACATGATACTGGTTTAGTAACGCTACTCTCTCAAGATGCTTCTGAATTTGCACTGCATGTACGTGCTATTTTAGGTCTGCCAATCGGCACCATCACACAATATGGACCGACAGCATCAAGTGTAATTTTAGGTAATGGACAATCACAAGATATTAAGTTTGCTAACATTAGCCAGGCTCTTGCTTCTGTAGCTGGTGCTCAGATGCGTTTGTTTGCAAAACCGGATATTAACGGTTCACGTCGCTTAGGTGTAGCGATTGCACGTGGTGAAGATACACAAAAAGCGATTGCAAACGCTAAATTAGTATCTGACAAAGTTGAAGTGCTTTATTAAAGCAAATCTCATCTGGTTGATAAAAGACAATACTTTAAAAAAACACCCGCTAAAATACAATGCGTAAACATGCATTTATTTCGCATAAATAAACAACGGAAATAACCAAGGACATAGACATATGCACCCAAAAAAATGGATAAGTATTTTACTTACCGCTTTCAGCCTTTTAATCACAACACATGCTCAAAGTAGTGAAGTCGTCATTAATAAGGTAGCAGGAGTAAAAGAACAACTCGCCGTTGATATTCTTGCCTTAGTACTCAATAAAACAGATCCTCAAGCGACTATACGGCAACACTCGGAATCTTTGCCGCAGTCACGTCTGGTAGATGAAATAAAATTGGGCAATATTGACCTTATGTGGGCGGGTGTCGATCCGACCTTAGAGTCAGCATTAAAACCTGTCAGAATACCACTCTTCAAAGGGTTACTTGGCCACCGAATTTTTATTATTAAGAAAGAAAACCAAGCGCGCTTTAATAACATCAAAACTCTTGATGATTTAAAACAATTAAACGCGGGGCAAGGAACGCATTGGGGAGATACAGAGATCTTAAAAAATGCCGATATTCCGGTAATAACCACACTTAAGTACCCTAATCTCTTTTTTATGTTAGAAGGTGATCGCTTTGATTACTTCCCGCGCGCAATTCATGAACCGTGGAGCGAAGTTGAAGAACGAGCAGATTTAAATCTAACCGTTGAAAAAAACATAATGTTAGTTTATCCATTTGCGATGTACTTCTTTGTAAATAAAGATAATCAGGCACTTCACGATAAATTATACCAAGGTTTTGAAATGGCGATTGCAGATGGGAGTTTTGATGAGTTATTTTTCAATAATCAGCTCATTAAAGATGCCTTGAATAAAACCAATCTAAAAAACCGTACTGTGATTAAAATAGCTAACCCCGCGATGCACCCTGATACTCCGATTAATCGTAAAGAATTTTGGTTAGATCCAACCAGCTTATAATAAGAGAGAAAAAAATGAATTCAATTATTAAAAAATCTATGTTGTTACTGAGTAGTGTTTCATTGCTAATAATGGTTGCTGTTTTTTCGATCAGTTATTTTATGGCAAGCGATTACTTTGATGAATTGCTGGTACAAGAAATTGATGATTCACAAACAACCCTGGCCATTGTATTGAAAGAGCCTGTTTTTGCTTATGATAAAGAGCTAATCGGAGATATCGTTGGTGCCTTTGTTATGCAGCCTTTTATCCACAAAATTAGTGCCTATGATCACCGTGATCAATTATTAGCTGAAAAAACAGAAAGTAACGAACAGCCTTCAGCAGAGGACAGCATAGTAAAAGATGTGCCAATTATTTGGTCTGGCGGCAAACATATTGGTAAGTTATCCATCGTTTACCGTGCGGATAGTAATGACTTAATGTTAGCAATGGTTAAAACTACTTTTTTTGTTATTGCTTTCATTTTATTAATCGTACTGCAAATAACTAACTGGTTAGCGCTTACGCGACTTGTTGTTAAACCACTGCGTACGGTCGGCGATGCATTATCAGTTATTGCATCAGGGGGCGGGGATCTCACCAGTCGTTTAACAATCAAAACTAACGATGAAATTGGTCAACTTGCAGATAATTTCAATCGTTTTATTATCAAATTGCATGACATAATTAAAGGTGTAATGGACACTGCCAATGAAGTTAACAATACTTCAAGCACAATAATCAGTAGCGCTTCTAACAATGTACAAGCAACCCAGCAGCAATTAGCAGAGATAGAACAAGCTTCCACAGCCTTAAATGAGATGTCACTCACTACCAATGAAATAGCACAAAATGCTAATGAAACGGCAAAAAGTACAGAAACATGTAGTGAACTTGCCAAAACAGGTAGCGATGTAGTAGAAAGCACGGCCGAGCAGATCAACTTGCTGGGCAATGATATGATGGTAACAGCAGAGAAAATCAATCAGCTTAAGGATAAAAGTGAAACCATTGGCTCTGTATTAGATGTTATTAAAAGCATTGCGGAACAGACTAACCTGCTAGCTCTAAATGCAGCCATTGAAGCAGCTCGTGCTGGAGAACAAGGACGTGGTTTTGCCGTGGTTGCAGATGAAGTCCGTAGTTTAGCGAAACGCACCCAAGAGTCGACTTCCGAAATTGAAAAGATCATTGATGAGTTACAAAAAGCATCTTCAGATGCAAATGATTCAATGGAAGAAAGCCAGAGTGCATTACAAAAAACAGTGCAAGAATCTGCAAATGCCAGCAGTGCGTTAGCTGAAATTCTTACCACGATTGATCAAATTAGTGGAATGAATGCGCAGATAGCAACCGCTTCAGACGAACAAAATGCAGTCGCAGAAGATGTTAGTCGTAATGTTACAGAGATTTTCAATATCACTAATGAGGTGACTGAAAACGCACAGGGCGCACGTAGTGCGAGTGAACGATTGGGTGAACTGGGTACTGGTTTAGCCTCTAACCTATCTAAATTCAAAATATAAATAATAAAAATTACTAAATAAACAACAGGTGCATATTTTATATAATTCCTGTTGTTTATTTTTTTAGACTGTCAAATCATTTACGGAAGGATCTGTAAGCATAGAAATACCTATTTACAAACACAATTGATTGATAGTACAAGATCGGCATTAACGCACTGCGAAAATAACGGAACAAAGCCACTGTCATCGACAAAACTCAACCACACATCCCCAAGCTAATTTTTTATCAAGTTATCGCAATCAATCCCCCAAAATAGATCTATGCAATTTAATTGTTAAAAGCAGGCCATATATTGGCTGATAAACAAGCAGATGCTTTTTGCGCGGAAATGCTTTGGATCTACAACTATTTTTTGTGTGTGATTAAAAAGCAGATTGACAGCCATGAGCACTTACCGTGCTACTCCACCATAAAAAAATCAAAAAACAGCCCATCTGTTCGCATATTTAAATCAAATAACCGTGATCTACTCGTGGTTATTATGGTTGTTATTCTGGGGATTTTACATAAGCTTTATTTGAAAAAAATATTGCTAATATTATCTTAGCAAAAAAGTATAACCCTATATTTAATAAGAGTTAAATTGCAGGTAGGAGGTCAATATTAATATCGCATCCGAATATATAATTGCAATTTATAATGCATCTGAAAAAATGCAGACAAATTTATTCACGCTGAAGTCTGCGTGTCGCTTAATAGACGTTAATTTTTTCTTCTTTGATCATTATGATGATTTAAAACATGAAATCCAGAATATTCACTTTAGCCTGCTACTGTTAGGTGATACTGAAAGCGATACAATATCTGATAAAACTTGTGTGAAAATAAAACAAGCATTTCCTAAGCTTCCGGTTGTTTTATTGCTCAATTCGTTAACTTTCGAGTCAATTCATAAAGCCATCAATTCAGGTGCTGATAATTGTATCCATCTCGAAAATCTAGATCGCTTTCACTGTAAAAACAGATCTTGCCTCCATATTAGCAACCAACAAATTGATGAATTTGAACGAACCATTATTGCAACTATTGGACAGGGAACAACTAAATTAGCCTCGGATAAACTAGCCGAGCAATTAACCAAATACGATGAGTTAATTGGGATTCCCAATCGCAGTTATTTTTTAGAAATACTTGAACACGCATATGAAGTATCAACTCAATGGCAAGGTGATAAATCAATACGAACCCCGCTTGCATTGGTTTTTATTAATATTGAACGCATAGAGCATCTACGGGAGTCTGTGGAACTTGCTGAAATAGATCTTTTATATGTATTACTCAGCTCAAGAATAAAAGAGGAATTTTTTCATTTTGATACCTTAGCGCGCTGGTCAGAAACCCGTTTTGCTCTGTTGCTTAAAAACAATACGGAAGCCTTTGAACTGCAGGCTTTAATTAGTAAATTACAAGGGTTGGTAGCAGTTATTGAGCAGCCATTTTCCTTAATCAATAAAGAAGTTTCTGTTAGCTGCCATATCGGTGTTTGTGTTTTAAGTAACACAGTAAACTCACTTAATGACTTAATTCTCAGTGCTGAAATCGCTTCTGCGCAAGCAAAAAGAGATGGTGGTATGTGTTGTCGATTTAATTCTCAAGCATTAAACACACTCGCAACAGAAAAAGCCATTATGGTCAATTGTCTGCGAAGTGCATTACAAAATGAAGAGTTAGAATTGTTTTTTCAACCTGTTGTCTCCTCGGATAATGGAAGCGTTAATGGTGCAGAAGCATTACTTCGCTGGAAGCTATCTAATGGTGACTGGGTATCGCCTGAAAAAATTGTACTTTTAGCTGAAGAGATTGGGCTGATGGTAGAACTCGGTTATTGGATTTTAAATACTGCCGTAAAATATGCGAGTAACATTGTAAAAAAAACCAATAAACCTTTCAAAATAGCCGTTAATTTAGCCCCCGTACAATTAAAAGAGGTCGATTTTGTCAATAGAATTGAAGCAATATTAAAAACACATCATTTTCCCCCTGAATACTTAATATTAGAAATTACCGAAACAAAACTGATGGAAGATATGAACACTTGTATCAGCAATCTACAAAAAGCTAGGACTCTTGATATCGGTGTTGCTATTGATGACTTTGGTACTGGACATTCATCGCTAGAATATTTAACTCAGCTTCCTGTCACCACGTTAAAAATAGATCGATATTTTGTAAATAAAATTGAAAACAATGACGGTAACGTTTCTATTATTAAAGCCATAATTGGCCTAGCTCACAGCTTAGATTTAAACGTCATAGCTGAAGGGGTTGAAAACAGCACTCAATTAGCATTTATTCGTGATCATTTAAATGCAGATGAAGAGATTCAAGGTTACTTCTTTTCTCGCCCGTTACCAATCGAAGACTTTTATAAATTTATGGATAATTAATTGATTCATTAACTTTCTGTGCAAATAACTAAAGAGAGAAAAATAACGATGAAACAACAACTGTTTTTCAACCAAACAACGCTAGCTGTTATTTCTTTAGGGCTTATTTCAGCTGTCATTATATTACTGCAAGTGGGTTTTGAATTATTACCCGTCGCTTTAGCTACCTTTATGTTTTTCGCATCGGTTGCGGTTGCTCGTATAGTTCATCAGCAACAAATTTCTTTTCTCAAGCAAATTCAAAAAGTTAAAAACACGTTAGCTGAGCAAGAAAAACAAGAGATCGAAAAATTCAATAAACTCACCGATCTTTGTCAAACAATTTTACCTTTATGGCAAGGTCAAATTGATGATGTTATCGGGCAATCTACCGATGCGATACACACACTGGCTAAGCGTTTTTCCGAGATAGTGCAATCGCTAAGAGATACATTGCAAGATGTGGATTCATTGGAGTCTGGAAATGCAGGAACAAGCATAACGGAAATCATGGAGAAAAGTGAAACTCAGCTCAGCTCATTAAATACTAATTTCGAGGAGATTTTATCTTCAAAAGTCGAACTGTTAAATGAAGTAACTCATTTACAAGGTTTTACTGATGAGCTGCAAACGATGGCGACAGATGTGCAAGGAATCGCTAATCAAACTAATTTACTGGCATTAAATGCAGCTATTGAGGCAGCTCGCGCGGGAGAAAGTGGCCGTGGATTTGCGGTTGTTGCTGATGAAGTGAGAACCCTTTCGCAACGTTCATCAGATACCGGCCAGCAAATGACGGGCAAAGTCGACAGCATCTGCTCGGCTATGGACTCAGCAGTAGGTGTTACCGAGAGTCAACTTGATGGCGAGAAATTAAAATCAGAGGAATCTCAACAAGTAATTCGGGAAGTGATTTCAAGACTTGATCTTATGATGAATCAATTTGCGGACTCTTCAGGTCTTTTAAAAGCACACGGTATAGAAATCACCAATGAGATTAATGATGTTTTAGTCTCATTACAATTTCAAGACCGAATAGCACAAATACTTGAACATACCAAAGGCGAAATTACACGTTTTTCATTGTTGTTAGCAGATCCTGATGATATTGAAAATATTGATAAAAGCCACTGGCTAAAAGAGATGAGCCAAGGCTATACCACTTCAGAGCAACGCAATTTACATACGAGCAGTACATCAGAGAAATCACATTCAATTGAAGAGGATTGCAATGAAATTGAATTTTTCTAAGGGGTTAACAGCCCTTCTGGCACAGGCCTATTGTCTCCATAAATTGGTGATAAATCTATGAATAAAATAAAAGTGTTACTTGTAGATGACTCTGCAGTTGTAAGGCAAGTGCTGACAAAAATAATCAACTCCCATCCTAAAATGGAAGTATGCGCGGCTGCACAAGATCCAATATTTGCAATGCATCATATGAAGAAACAATGGCCTGACGCTATTATTCTTGATGTTGAAATGCCAAGAATGGATGGCATCACCTTTCTGCGCAAAATAATGAGCGAGCGTCCAACGCCTGTGGTTATGTGCTCAAGCTTGACCGGAAAAGGCGCTGAGACAACCATGCAGGCAATGTCTTTAGGCGCGATTGAAATTATCACTAAACCTCGACTTGGCATAAAAGGTTTTTTAAGCGAATCAGCAGATGAAATAATTAATGCAGTGTTAGGCGCATCCCAAGCCCGCGTTACTAAGCGTAGTCCTGTCACCCTGCAAGCGACTAAAAAATTAACCGCTGACGCAATATTATCTTTGCCTCATACCGGTGCTATGGAGCGCACAACTGAGCGTATTATTGCGATAGGCTCCTCCACGGGGGGAACAACAGCACTAGAAAAAATATTAACTCAACTCCCTCGCGTATCACCAGGCATTGTTATTGTGCAACACATGCCAGCAGCCTTTACTGGCGCTTTTGCAGCCCGTCTCAATACCCTCTGTGAAATGGAAGTTGTTGAAGCTAAGGGTAATGAAACCATACTGCCAGGTCATGTTTACATTGCTCCTGGAGATCGACATATATTGGTTAATCGAAGTGGTGCTTTATACAAAATAGAACTTAAAGATGGTCCACTAGTGACCAGACACAAACCTGCGGTTGATGTTTTATTTCGCTCAGTTGCACGATATGTAGGAAAAAATGCGATGGGAATTATTCTCACTGGTATGGGGGATGATGGCGCTCGCGGGTTAAAAGAGATGAAAGATGCAGGCAGTGTTACGTTAGGCGAATGTGAAAAAAGCTGCATTGTTTATGGCATGCCCAAAGAGGCGATGAAAAGAGGCGCGGTTCAAAAAGAGCTTAGCTTAGGACAGTTTCCAGGGGCGATTTTAGATTATCATCGCTCGGGCCTGTAACTAAAGACTAAAACTCTAGAAAACGGGTATGTGGACACTTTACACGTTCACATTTAACAAAATATTTTTACATTTAAAAGGATAAAAATATGGCAACTATTTTAGTCGTTGACGACTCAGCTTCATTAAGGCAAGTGGTAGCAATATCTTTGCAAGGTAAGGGATATGATGTTATTCAAGCTGGAAACGGTAAAGAAGCTTTAGATAAACTGGATGGCAAAAAAATCAATTTAGTGATTTCAGATGTCAATATGCCGATTATGGATGGTCTTAGCTTTGTCAGCGCAATGAAAAAGTTGCCTCGCTATAAGTTTACGCCAGTGATTATGCTGACCACAGAAGCGGGTAATGATATGAAGGACCGAGGCAGAGCTGCGGGTGTTAAAGCATGGGTAGTAAAGCCCTTTAAACCGGATCAAATGTTGACAGCTGTTGCTAAATTGATACTTCCATAATATTGAAAGGATGTTAATAAGATGAGTACAGATAATATAAAACTCGCAGTATTAAAACCAGAAAATATGACCATTTATGAAGCGATGGATCTGCAGGCATTGTTTTCAGCAACACTGGCAGCTCACAAGCAGATAGAAGTTAATTTATCTGATGTTGTAGAAATAGACTGTGCTGGATTACAACTAATGGTATCACTAAAAAATGATGCGATTAAACAAAAAAAATCGATGGCATTTACCGCACACAGCCGTGAAGTTATTGAGCTTTTAGACCTGTTTAATATGACCCAGTTTTTCGGCGATCCGGTGATTTTAGGTAAATAATTACTAAGACATTACAAGGTTCGTATAAAAATTAAAGATAACTTATTAGGAGTTTAAAATGAGTAACGATCTAGATGCTGCTAAACAGGGATTTTTGGTTGAGTCAGAAGAGCTCTTAACCGCTATGGAAGATGCCTTATTACATCTTGAAACCAGTCCTGATGATATGGAGGCGATTAATGCAGTTTTTAGAGCTGCTCACACCATTAAAGGGACATCCGGTATTTTTGGCTTCGATGATGTAGTCAGTTTCACACATGTTGCCGAAAGCCTGCTCGATAAAATCAGAGATAATGAAATCTCCATTGATAAAAAAATTATCGAAGCCTTACTCAAATCGGGGGATCATATCTCCGATCTTGTTAATGAAGTAATAGCTAAGGACAACGTGCTTTCTCCAGATTTTCTGCTAACCAGTGATGAGTTAATTGTACAATTAAATAGTTTTATGCATACGCCATTAACTGAAGTTGTTAGTGCGGTTTCATCGGAAAGTGTCATTGAAACCTTAGCCAATGAAGAGGTTATCTCCTCTACTAATAACTGGCATATTTCATTACGTTTTGGTGTTGATGTATTGAAACAAGGTATGGATCCGAAGTCCTTTATTAAATATTTACAGCAAATTGGCAGCATTATTTCTCTCTCTGTTTTACCCGATAAAATACCCAGTCTAGAAGATATTGATCCCGAGGCCTGCTATCTCGGTTTTGAAATTGATTTACAGTCCGACAGCAATAAAGAAGAAATTGAATCTGTCTTTGAGTTTGTGCAAGAAGACTGTGATATACGCATTGTCCCGCCACATAGTGCAATCAGCAGTTACATTGAATTAATACAGGAACTACCGGAAGAAGATGAATTGCTCGGTGAGTTATTAGTAAAAAGCCAAGTATTAACCCATAAAGAATTAAACAATGCCCTGTCAAAACAACAGCTAAATAGCAGTGCCGGTGACGGAAAAAGTATCGGCGAAATTTTAGTTGACCAAGGTGTTGTTGCTCAAGAAGTTGTCGGTGCAGCGGTTGAAAAACAACAAAAAGTGCGCACTAAAAAAAGCGCAGAATCGCGTATTGTGCGCGTTAATTCAGACAAGCTTGATGAACTTATAAATATGGTGGGAGAGCTGGTTATTGCCAGTGCTTCAGCCTCTTTACTGGCGAATAAATCCAATCACACAGAGCTTGAAGAAGCCAGTGGTATAGTCGATGACTTAGTCGATAGTATCCGTAATAACGCATTAAGTTTACGCATGGTGCCGATTGGAGAAACATTTCACCGTTTCCAACGGGTAGTGAGAGATGTCAGCGGTCAACTTGAGAAAAGCATTGAACTTGTTATCACGGGTGCTGAGACCGAACTTGACAAAATGGTCGTAGAAAAAATAGGCGACCCGTTAATGCACCTAGTACGTAATTCGTTAGATCATGGCCTAGAGATCCCAGAGCAACGTATTGCGGCAGGTAAAGAGCCGCAAGGTAAAATTCATCTAAATGCTTATCACGATTCTGGCAGTATTGTTATTGAAATAATTGATGATGGTAAAGGACTTAACAAAAAGCAGTTATTAACGAAAGCACTGGAGAAAAATATTATAGAAGAAGGACAAGTGCTTAGCGACGATGAAATTAATCAGCTCATTTTTCATCCGGGTTTTTCAACTGCAGATTCGGTATCGAATATTTCCGGTCGTGGTGTCGGCATGGATGTGGTTAAACGTAATATTCTGTCGTTACGAGGTTCTATCGAACTAGAAAGTGAAGAAGGTGCTGGCACTGTTGTGCGCATTCGCTTACCGCTGACCCTGGCTATTATTGATGGTTTCCAGGTTGGGGTAAGAGATGATTCCTATGTTGTGCCACTGGATATGGTTATTGAATGTGTGGAATATGCCGATATAGATAAAATCACAGGCAATAATGGCCGTGAGAGTAACTACTTTAACTTGCGCGGTGAAGTATTACCGCTAGTAAAATTAAAAGATCATTTTAATTACCTCCCTGTGGAAAACGAGCAAAACGCACGCGCCAATATTGTTGTGGTGCATTATGCCGGGCGAAAAGCAGGACTCGTTGTTGATCGTTTAATGGGTGAATTTCAAACCGTGATCAAACCTCTTGGTAAACTGTTTAGTGAAATCAGAGGGATAGGAGGTTCAACCATACTCGGGAGTGGTGATGTTGCACTGATTCTTGATGTGCAGCAACTGGTGCAAGACGCAGCAGACCATGAATTAAAACAAGTTTCGTAAACACTGTAATTAAACATAGTTAAAAAATTTAATAAAAACTCATATATGTAATCAGCGAGGTAATAAACATGTTTAAAAATATGAAAATTGGAATGCGTTTAGGATTCGGCTTTGGCTTAGTACTGCTCTTGCTCGTTGTCACCGCGACTATATCTTACAATGCCTTAAATAAGGCCTCTTCCGGCTTCGCTACTTATGGTTCGGAAGCTACGACTAACGATAACGCAGGTCGTGTTTTGACTGACCTGATGGGCATGCGCATGGCTGCGTTAGATTATATTCATACTTCAAGTAAAGACTCCCTTGCCAGTCAACAAGCACAAACTGCTAAGGTTCAGGAGCTGGTTGCTGAAGCGAAAAAATTTACCAAGCACAAAGATGATAAAGCAACGTTTGCTGAGATCGAAGCGCAAATACAGAAATACGGCACTACCTTTAGCAAACTAATTGACAACGTTAACCGCAGTAATGAACTGCTTAACGGTGTACTAAAAAAAGTGGGTTCTCAAAGTGTAATAGACATCTCCGCCATTTTAGTCGGCACTAAAGAAGATGGTAATATGGACAGTGCTTATGATGCAGCGCGTGCCACACGCCATCTATTATTAGCCAGACTGGCCATCACTCAATTTTTACAGAATCACGATCAGGCGACTGTAGATAGAGCGCAAAAAGAATTTAGCGCTTATCAGGAGATTGTTGCAGAGTTAAAAGAAGAGCTAATTAATGAGCAGCACCGCGCCTTAGCTTCTAAAGTAGGTGAAGATAGTAATAAATACCTTGCTGCTTTTAAGGAAATTGTTCTGGTTAGCTTTGAGCGTGATAAGCTTCAAGCTATCGTTGCGGCTGCTGGTAGAGATGTCGGTAAATTAGCTACAGATCTTAAGTTATCGCTTAAAGATGAACTAGATGTTTTAGGCACTGAACAACATGAAGCAAATGAGCAGTCTAGCGAATTTGTAATCACGGTTAGTGTCATTGCAGTTATTTTAGGCATTATTTTAGCGTTATTGATAACACGCGTTATCACAGGTCCAATCCGTGAAGCGGTAACGGTTGCCAATCAATTAGCGGAAGGTGATTTAACCTCTAAAATCGAAGTGACAAGTAATGATGAAACGGGGCAACTTCTAAGGGCGATGATGGCAATGGTCGAGAAACTATCAGGCATTATCACTGAAGTTCGCGGTACCTCAAATAGTCTTGCCAGTGCCTCTGAAGAGGTGAGTGCGACGGCACAATCAATGAGCTCTTCCTCAAATGAGCAAGCATCAAGTGTTGAAGAAACCAGCGCATCAATGGAACAGATGACGGCATCAATTACGCAAAACACGGAAAATGCAAAAGTCACCGATGGCATGGCATCACAAGCCGCCACTGAAGCAATAGAGGGGGGGGATGCGGTTGAGCAAACCGTTGCAGCAATGAAACAAATTGCTGAAAAAATCGGCATTATTGATGATATCGCTTACCAAACTAACTTATTAGCACTAAATGCAGCCATTGAAGCAGCTAGGGCCGGCGAGCACGGTAAAGGTTTTGCTGTTGTCGCAGCTGAAGTACGCAAACTGGCTGAACGCAGCCAAGTAGCAGCACAAGAAATTAGTGAAGTTGCTTCTAGCAGTGTGACGTTAGCGGAAACGGCGGGTCGATTATTGGGGCAAATTGTTCCATCAATCAATAAAACCTCTGACTTGGTACAGGAAATCAGCGCCGCATCTGAAGAGCAATCGTCCGGTGTTGGTCAAATTAACAGTGCCATGAGCCAATTAAATACGATTACCCAGCAAAATGCGTCAAGTAGTGAAGAGCTTTCGGCAACTGCTGAGGAGATGAGCAGTCAGGCACAACAACTTCAGTCAGTAATGAACTTCTTTAAAATTACTGCGCAAGTGACGAATTCTCCTAAGACTTATCAACAAACCTCACCGAGTCCATCTAGAGCGCCTGTAAGATCCGCAGCACCAGCGCCAATTAATATATCACTAGATGAGTCTGAATTTGCCAAATTTTAAGGATACATGACTATGAGTTCATTAGTTAAATCTGGAGCCCTGCAAAAAATGGTAGCACAAGAGAATCACTCCTCCGCTATTGAGGAAAGTGGGCAATATCTCACTTTTCTACAACGAGGTGAGATGTTTGCTATCGGTATTCTCGGCATCAAAGAAATTATTGAGTATGCGAACCTTACCACTGTACCACTGATGCCTGAGTTTATAAGTGGTGTCATTAATATTCGTGGAGCGGTTGTGCCTGTTATTGATTTATCTGCGCGCTTTGGTCGACAGCCGGCAGTAACAACACGTAGAAGTTGTATCGTTATTATTGAAACAGTCAGTGATAACGAAAAAATGGATATTGGTATTATTGTTGATTCTGTCTCTGAGGTGCTAGAAATCCCGCCCTCAGATATTGAACCATCGCCGCGCTTCGGCACTAATATTCGCGCTGATTTTATTAGTGGGATGGGCAAAGTTAATGACAATTTTGTTATCATCCTCGATATTAGCCGAGTATTATCCGTTGATGAAATGAGTTCATTAGCAAGCGTAAGCAGCGAACCAGTGTCAGAGATAACTCTTTTAGAATAGCATTCTTTAAAAATGCTATATTATGCTGCGCGGGTAGTGTCTGTTTTGCTCGCGCAGACGTTCACCAATTCATGGTATTACTTTAAGGATAAAGCTGAGTCTATTGAAAGAAGCTAACACTATACTCTTTTATTTTTATGAACTGAGATTAATCATTATTCTGTTGCTAGCAGCTGAATAATAAATAATTTAAGTAACTACTCAGCCCAATAATTTGAGGTGTTATTTTTATAAAATAAGATTGTAAATGCTCAGGGCTAAGCCATTTATGCTGAGTTCAAGGCGAAAAAGCGCAGTTTAGTCGTTTAAATACTACGTACATCCTTGTACTACGCCTTTTAGGCCATTCTACGAATGTTGAAATTCTTTCCAGAAGAATTTTTGAGCATTTTTCAACGCGGACAAATATGTATGGAACATATTTGAATGGCTTTAGCCAGTTGCGTAGCAATGAAGTACACGGATGTACTTCATAAATAAGCTTAAATGGCGACGACCTGAGTAATTGCTTTAATTAAACTCTAGATTTCGCACCTGCACCTTTGTCTTAATTGAGTGTGTATATTGACTATCAGAGACTAATTCTCCCGTAATATCAATTTGCACACTGCGCATTGTAGCTGATGCACTGGAAGCAATACTCTCAGTAAAGTCTAACGCAGTGATTTTAATGAACTGTTTATCAGAAAGAGCGGTCCAAGTACCATTACCAGAAGAATAACAATCAGTTGCAAGAGGGCCAACCCCAGTTCCAAATTGAATTTCATTTTCAGCGGGAATAAATCTAACCCCCATTTTATTGGCACTGCTAATTGAGCCTGTCGAATCATGATCATAATAATAAACAATACAATGCTTATCTGCTGATCTATCCACTGTCTTACTTGCACCACTTCCCACCATAAAATCAGGACCACCATAACCTGCTCGTCTTATATCAGTCTCCATAATAGAGATTATTGATTGTAAATCAGTACGCAAACGAGAGTATTTTAAACTTTTTGCCCCCGTAGAAACACCGGTTACATATAAGCCGATCACCATAGCCAACAATACTGAACCAAGTAACAGTGCGATTAATAGCTCAACTAATGAAAAACCTTTTTGCGTCACTAACATTTTTTATACCCCAATTGTTCTTGATCAGGCGAACAAACTCGTAAACGCACTACCCCTTGAATGACCCTTAGCTTATAACCATTTGTATCAGAGAAGGTCACGCCGCCTGTCTCGACACTGAATCTCATCGGAGAATAAGATGCTCGATTACCGCTAAAAGTCACATTAGATGCAGACAACACTTTACCATCGGTCAACTCCTCGACCACCTCTAAACCATCTAACAGACAAGAATTAGCGACAAAACAATCACAAGACGATAAATCACTCATAGCCATTTTCCATGTTCCACTATTTCCCAATTGACAAAAGTGTACATAAACCTTTTTGTTGTGCTTAATAGATTGCGATTTTGCTAAACGTAAAAAATGGTAAAGATGCTCACTCTTTTGTACTAATGCTTGTTGTGAAAAAATGCCACTGTAGGCATTTACACCAATCGAAATTAAAATTCCAAGCACAGCCAAAGTGACAAGCAACTCAATTATAGTAAAGCCTGACCTTTTGCAATGACGTTTTTTCAACAGCAGGTTCAACAAACAGTTAATTTCATTTCAATTTGTTTAAACACTTAAATTTCCTTAAGTTCCTGCTCAATCGAGCGGTAGCGCTGCTTTGACAAATCATCAAGCGGTCCTGCTTCAACCACGTTAATACACTGCTTGGCAATACGTTTTTTCTTAGCGAACTCTTCAGTGGATGGCCAACCTTTGGTTATTGACTGGGCTAAGTTTAACGATAACTGAGTATTGTTTGGCATGATTTCATGTGCATCAAGGAAGATACTTGTTGAAGCTGGATATAAACCGCTACGATAAAGTTTAATACCCTGCTCATTAAGACTAAGTAGTTTAGCGATTTTATCTTTATGATCCTGGTTAACTTTATTGATAAGCAACAAATCACTCATTACCTCAATACTGTTACTATCTTCAGGAAAAGAAATTAACGCCATAATTTCATCATACTTTTCATTATCACCGAGCTCAAACCAGGTTTTGGCCAACGCTAAGCCACTATCCCGCCCGCAATCAACAATCATTTCAACATTGCAATTTTTAAGCGATTCTGTTGCAGATTTTAACAATCCTTTCATAATCATAATGCGTGAAAACACCACTTTTTCAAGTTCATGAAAGAGAGCTTTATCAAAGCGTTGTGAAGCACTTTTCAAGGTTGCTTGCACCTGTGAAAATATTTTAGCCTGCTGCAATTCGTTACTGTTTCGGGCTCGATCTAACAGACAATGAATATAGTTGAAATGATGATCGATATGTTCATGCACAGAAAAGCGTGTATTTTCTAATACCGTTTTAAAACAGCGTTGCGCAATCTCCCAATCGCCCTCTAACAATGAAAGGTTAGCTAACGCCCGCTGTCTTGGAATATTTTTGGGAGAGAGTTTTACCGATTCAACTAATATATCTTTTGCTTCTGAGTAGCATTTTCGTTGTGCATAAATACTGGCTAACCAGTTTAAAGCCTCAATGCGGGTTTCTCTTAACTCGCATAACTCATTTAATAGTGTTGCGGAGTTTATGTAATCACCAAGATGATAATATGCGATCGCTTTTCCCAATTTAGCCCAAGAAAAATCTCGAAGAGCCAAAATTGAATTATATAAATCCAATGCTAATTGAGGGTGTTTTAAATTAAGTAACACCTCCCCTTTCAGACGCATAATTGCCAGCGTATATTTACTACTCGCTTTAGTCGCTTTTGCGCATTCAGCTAATGCTTTTTTATAGTTTTTTACAGCAAGGGCATCATAAATGCCGCCGAGTACTTTACGCTTCTCTAATGCTCTAACTAAACGGGTTTCTAATTTTTTATAAGAAAAAGGTTTCAGTAAATAATCATCAGGCTGTAGCTCTACTAAACCATGCACTACTTGCAGAGCGGTTTCCGCACTAATCAAAATAAAGACAGTGCTACTTTTCAGTAGATCTCTTAGTTTTAACTCTTCAAATAATTGATAACCATCTTTGCCTTTCCCTAAATTAAAATCACATAAAATAAAATCAAACTTTGTGGCTTCACATAATTCAAGCGCACGATCACCGTTGCTTGCCACTGCAATCTCTTTACAGCCTAACATTTGTAACATGCCTTTTACGGCACTTCTGATGGTGTCAATATCATCAACGACTAACACCGACTGTGTAGAAAAAAAATTACTGGGTAATGCCATAATTTGTTAATACCTAACATATAAAAATAAAAAGGGTTATTAAAGCTTAGCTGAACAGAGGACTTTCGCTATTAAATTAACTAATTAAAGCATACGAGCATCATAAAACTGCAATACTTAATGCTTATTGTTTCCTTATTAACACTGTTTTCACCATGCAAAGAAGGAATTGATATGCAATATAATCACAATACAGAGATACAACTGACTGATGAGGAAATACTATTTTCTCCTGCCAAAAAAAGAACTCAGAAAGCAAGAATGTGGCGAGAAATAGAAGAGCTTGAAGCGCGTCAAAAATTATCAAAGGAGCTACGCGATATTGACCAAAGCTTTGCCGTTTCATTAAATGATTTAGTTTAAACTAAATTATCCGGACAAATAAAAAACGCATCATTTTTGATGCGTTTTTTTATTCAACTTGAAAAAGTTTGTAAACTAAATTTGGAATAATGATTCTATCGACAATCCCTGTTGAGAGAGTACATCTCGTAAACTTTTTAAAGCTTCTACTTGAATTTGACGAACACGTTCACGTGTTAAACCAATCTCTTTACCAACATTTTCCAGTGTTGCAGCTTCATAACCTAATAAACCAAAACGTCTTGCTAATACTTCGCGTTGTTTGGGATTAAGATCTTCTAACCAGTCTACGATACGTAACTTCATATCGTCATTTTGTAATTCATTCTCAGGAGTCGTTTCTTTACGATCCGGAATAATATCTAATAGTTCTTTATCTGAGTTGTTACCAATTGGGATATCCACTGAACTAATACGCTCATTAAGCTTTAATATCTTAGCGACATCTTTCGCGGAAACATCTAACTCTTTAGCAATATCTTCAGCAGTCGGCTCATGAGTTAGCTTGTGCGCTAACTCTCGCGCAGTCCTAAGGTAGACATTTAACTTTTTAACAATATGGATAGGAAGACGAATGGTACGTGTTTGATTCATGATTGCACGCTCTATGGTTTGCCGTATCCACCATGTTGCATAGGTTGAAAAACGGAACCCTTTTTCCGGATCAAATTTTTCAACTGCCCGAATCAATCCTAAATTACCCTCTTCAACCAAATCTAAAAGAGATAAACCGCGGTTGTTATAACGACGGGAGATTTTAACCACCAGTCGTAAATTACTTTCAATCATACGCTTACGTGAGACGTCATCACCGCGTAATGAGCGACGTGCGTAATACACCTCTTCCTGAGCCGTTAATAATGGCGAAAATCCAATTTCACCAAGATAAAGTTGAGTGGCATCCATTATTTTTAATTCGCTGCTTTCAGTCATATTATTTACATCTGCAGTTTTAGCGGCCGTACTTTTTTCTGGATTTTTTTGAGACTCTTTCTCTATCACTTTAACCATAGCTAGTGTACCTTTATTTAATGCTTAAATTCTGCGGTTAGCGTTGTGGTAAACCTGTAC